>JAXDHL010000333.1:0-5142 GCA_034664525.1 Solirubrobacteraceae bacterium | reverse complement strand
TGATCGGCAGCGTCGGGCCGAACGTCTCGTCGGTCATGCATTGCATGGTGTGGTCGACGTTCGTGAGCACGGTCGGCTCGAACCACTGGCCGTGGTCGCGGCGCGCGTGGCCGCCGACGGCGACCGTCGCCCCCTTGGCCTTGGCATCCTCGACGTGCGCCTCGATGATGTCGACCTGCGGCGGGAAGGTGATCGCGCCGACGTCGGTGGTCCCGACGCTGCCCGGGACGCCCTGGCGCAGGCCGCGGACCTTCTCGGTCACCTTGGCGACGAACTCGTCGTACACCGGCTCCTCGACGTAGACGCGCTCGACGGAGATGCAGGTCTGGCCCGCGTTCTGCATCGAGTAGTGGACCGCGGCGTTGGAGGCGCGCTCGACGTCGGCGTCGGAGAGCACGATCATCGGGTCCTTGCCGCCGAGCTCGAGCGAGACCGGGATCAGCCGCTCCGCCGCCTTGGCCATGATCTTCTTGCCGGTCCGCGTCGAGCCGGTGAACATCACCATGTCGACGTGCTCGATCATCGCCGCGCCGGCGTCGCCGTAGCCCGGCATGGCGATGTAGACGTCCTCGGGGAGGCCGCACGCCGCCATGCACTCGGCCATCAGCAGGCTCGTGAGCGGGGTGATCTCACTCGGCTTGAGGACGACCGTGTTGCCGGCCGCCAGCGCGGGGATCGCGTCGCCGAACGAGTTCGTCAGCGGGTAGTTCCAGGGGCCGATGATGCCGACGACGCCGACCGGCCGGTAGCGGATGACCAGCTTGCGGCCGAGCACGAACGGGTTGCTCGAGTGGACCTTCTCGTCGGCCAGGTAGTCGGCCGCCTTCTTTGACCAGAAGCCGAACGCGTGAGCGGCGTAGCCGACCTCGGCCAGCATCGCGTCCTCGCGCGTCTTGCCGGTCTCGGACACGATCGTGTCGACGATCCGCTCGGCGTTGTCGACGACCCACTTCTGCGCACGGCGCAGAATCCGTGCCCGCCCGTCGAAGCCGAGTGCCTCCCAGCCGGGCTGTGCGGCGCGGGCGCGCGCGACGATGTCGGCGACCGCGGCCGGCTGGGTGGCCGGGATCGTGCGCACGATCTCGCCCGTCGCCGGGTTCTGGACTGCGATCGTGTCCATCGCGCCGTTCGAGGTCGCGCTCGACTCCTGCTCGACGGTGGCCAATTCGTCTCTCCTCAAGTTGACACTGGCGTCAGCGTTGCCTCAGCCTATCGACTCGATGCGCCGCCGGCGAGCCGTCGCCCAGCTCCTGCACCGCCCCGCCGGGTTGTCCGCGGCCGGCGCCGTGCGCCACCTGCTCGCGGTGCAGGCGCAGGACGCGCGCTCGGCCCGCCTCGCGCTGCGGGCGCGGCTCGGCGCGCCGCCGGACGACGACGGCGCGCTGGTCGTCACCTGGCTGCTGCGCGGGACGCTGCACCTCGTGCACCGCGACGATCTGCCGTGGCTGCACGCGGTCACCGCGCCGACGCGCATGCGCGCGAGTGACCGGCGGCTGCGCGAGCTCGGCCTCGACCCGGCCGACGCCCTGGCGCGGGTCCGGGCCGCGCTGCCGTTCACGCGCGCGGAGGCGGGCGAACGGCTCGGGCTGACCGGCCAGGCGATCCCCCACGCGCTGATGCGAACGGCCCTCGAGGGGCACTGCGTCGGAGACCTCGACGGCCGCTGGGTCGCCACGGACATCGAGCCGGTGGACCGCGACCGCGCGCTCGACGAGCTGGCGCGGCGCTTCGCGGTCGCCCACCCGGGCGCCGACCTCGCGGCGTGGGCCGGGATCGCCCGGCGCGACGCGCGCCCGATTCCGGACTTCGGCGTCGCGCCGCAGGCGTCCGGGCCGCGGCTGCTGCCGCCGTTCGACCCGTACCTGATCGCCTACCGCGACGCCGTCCCGCAAGCGCTGCGCGAGCGGGTCTTCCCCGGCGGCGGCATGTTCCGCGCCACCGCCGTCGACGACGGCGTGGTGCGCGGCACCTGGACGATGCCGCGCGGCCGCGTGGTGCTCGATCCGCCGGAGCTCGCCGCCGACTTCGCGGACGAGATCGCGGCGCTCGAAGCTATCCGACGGTGACGGACTCCATCTTGGCCTCATCCTTCGGGCGGTCGCGCCCGTCGGTCGGCAGGCCCTCGATCTTGTCGACGACGTCCATGCCGTCCGTGACCTCGCCGAAGACGGTGTGCTTGCCGTCGAGCCAGCTCGCCTCGGGGATCGTGACGATGAAGAACTGCGAGCCGTTGGTGTTCGGGCCCGCGTTGGCCATCGCCAGCGCGCCGCGAACGACCTTGTGGGCGTTGAACTCGTCCTCGAACGTGTAGCCCGGGCCGCCGGTGCCGGTGCCCTGCGGGCAGCCGCCCTGGATCATGAAGTCCTTGATGACCCGGTGGAAGACGATCCCGTCGTAGAAGCCGTCGGTCGCCAGCTTGCGGAAGTTCTCGACGGTCTTCGGCGCGTCCTCGTCGAACAGCTCGAGCTCGATCGCGCCGTGGTTGGTGTTGATCGTGGCCTTGGACATGCGGCCGAGGCTAGCTGCGGGCGGGCTCGAGCCGCAGCTTGACGCCGCCGACCTCGGACCCGTCGACCGCGCCGACCACCCGCTCGACCTCGCCCTCGGGGATCTGCAGCAGCGCGAAGCGCTCGAGCAGGCGGACGTTGCGGATCGCCTCGCCGTCGACGCCGGCGCCGTGCACCGCCGCGATCAGGTCGGCCTCCGACAGCCCGTCGGCGCGCCCGGCGCCGGCGATCAGCGAGCGGTAGGTGCCGTTGACGGGCTCGACCTCGTCGTGCGGCTTGCGCGAGTGGCGCCGGGTGCGGCGCGGGACGACCTCATCGTCGGCCTTGGGCACCGGCAGCGAGGTGGCGCCCTCCTGCCACGGCGCGATCGTCGTGCCCGCGTGCTTCTCGATCGCCTCGAGGTCGCGCCGCTGCTTGGGCTCCATGAACGTGATCGCCCGGCCCGAGCGCCCGACCCGGCCGGTGCGGCCGATCCGGTGCACGTAGACGTCGGGCGAGGTCGGCACGTCGAAGTTGATGATGTGCGTGACCGTGGAGATGTCCAGGCCGCGGGCCGCCACATCGGTGGCAACGAGGATCTGGACGCGCCCGTCCTTGAACGAGATCATCACGCCGTCGCGACCGCCTTGGGTCATGTCGCCGTGCAGGGCCTTCACGTTCATGCCCTTGTCGCGCAGCGTGCGGTACAGCTGGTCGGCGCGGATCTTCGTGCGCACGAAGACGATCGCCTGCGCCGGCCGCTCGGCAGCCAGTACGCGGGCCAGTGCCTCGTTCTTCTCGCGCGTCGGGACCTCGAGGTAGAACTGCTCGACGGTGTCGATCGTCAGCGTCGCCGCCTTGACCTTGACCGTGACGGGGTCGTACAGGTGGCGCGAGGCCAGCGCGGCGATCGGCGGCGGCATGGTCGCGCTGAACAGCGCGGTCTGCCGGCCGTTCGGGCACATCTTGAGGATGCGCTCGACGTCCTCGAGGAAGCCGAGGTCGAGCATCTCGTCGGCCTCGTCGAGCACGACGTAGCGGCACGAGTTCAGCACGAGCGAGTGGCGGGAGATCAGGTCGAGCACGCGGCCGACGGTGCCGACCACGATCTGGCCGCCGGTCTTCAGCCGCGCCTGCTGGTCGCGGATGGGGGCGCCGCCGAAGACGGCGACGGGCTCGATGCCCTTGTGGCGGGCATAGGAGCGGATGGCCTGGGTGACCTGGATGCACAGCTCGCGCGTCGGGGTCAGCACGAGGGCTTGCACGTCCTGCTCGGAGGGGTCCACGAACTGGACCATCGGGAGGCCGAAGGCGGCGGTCTTGCCGGTGCCGGTCTGCGCCTGGCCGATGACGTCGTGGCCCTGGAGGAGGTGCGGGATCGCCTGCTCCTGGATCGGACTCGGCGAGTCGTAGCCCACGTCCTGGATGGCGGAGAGGATGTCCTCGGAGAGGCCGAGGTCCTGGAAGGTCGTCATGTGTCGCCCATTGACGATAATGGGCTCGACATGCTCCGCATCCTGGCCAACCTCGCGGCGATCGCCGGGCTCGCCGCGCTCGGGCTCGCGCTCGGCGATTTCGCGTCGCATCCGAACGGGCTCGGGGCGGTCGGGCTGATGGTGCTCGTCGTCCTGTTGGGGATCGCGTTCCGGCAGCTCTACCGGCCCGGCGGGCTCGCCTCGCGGCGCTCGGCGCCGGTGTCGCGCGAGCCCGAGCCGCCGGCGCCCGCTCGCAAGCGGCCGTCGACGCGGCCGACGTCCGCGCCGCTGTGGCTGGACGACGACGCCTCGCGCTGACCGAGCGTGACGCGCCACCCGCCAAGCCGCTACGGCGGCAGCCGTCAGCGCGAGGGATCGAGCAGCAACTTCCCCGACGTCCGCCTGGCCTTCAGATCCTCGTGCGCGCGCCGCGCGCCCGACAGCGGGTAGGTCTCGCCCTCGACGACCCGGATCTCGCCCGCGGCGAGCCGGGCGAACAGGTCCTCGAGCGGCGGCCCGACCATCTCGGGCCGGCCGGTCACGTGGAACAGCCAGAAGCCGACGACGGCGCGCGAGGTCCTCAAGAGCTTCCCCGTGCGGACCTGGTTCTGCTCGCGCGAGGAGATCCCGTACGCGACGAGGCGCCCGAGCGGCGCCAGCGCGTCGAAGCACGCCTCGAACACCTCGCCGCCCGCCATCTCGAAGACGACGTCGACGTCGTGGCCGCCGTTGGCCTCGCGCAGCGCGTCGGCGGTCAGGGCGGACGTGTCGAGCGCGACGTCGGCCCCGAGGTCGCGCGTCAGCGAGCGCTTCTCCTCCGAGGACGCGGTCGCGATCACCCGGCCCGCGCCCATCCCGCGCCCGAGCTGGACCGCCAACGACCCGACCCCGCCGGCGCCCGACACGACGACCACCGTCTCGCCCGCCGCGACCCGGCCCGCGGTCCGGTACAGGTGCCAGGCGGTCAGGCCCTGGAGCAGCACCGCCAGCGCCGCGCCGTCCGACACGCCGTCGGGGATCGGGACCACGAACTCGCGCGGGACGGCGGCGAGCTCCGCATAGCCCCCCGCGCCGCCGGTCAGCGCGACCACGCGGGTCCCGTCCTCGAGCACGCCCGCGACTTCAGCGCCGGGGGTCAGCGGCAGCTCGTACTTCGCGACGTAGGCGTTCTGCGATGCGTG
>JAXDHL010000332.1:0-14260 GCA_034664525.1 Solirubrobacteraceae bacterium | reverse complement strand
GTCAGCGGCTACGCGCTGCTGCGCGAGTCGAGCCGCGCGGCGGCGTTCGCGTGGCTCGACGCCGCGCGGGCGGCGGGCGCGCGCACGGTCGTCGATCCCGCGTCGGCGGTGCCGCTGGCCGCCGCAGTGGCGGTCTTCGAGCGCGTGCGCTGCGACCTGCTGCTGCCCAATGCCGCCGAGGCGGACGTGCTCGGCGCCGAGCGGATGCGCACGATCGCGGCCGAGGTCGTCGTCACGCGCGGGGCCGACGGCGCGTCCTGGTCGGACGGTGTGCGCGACCTGCATGTCGCGGCGGCGCCGGCCGCGGTCGTCGACACCACCGGCGCCGGTGACGCGTTCGCGGCGGGCTTCCTCTCGGACTGGGCGCGCGGGCCGGATGCGGCGCTCGCCACGGGCGTAGGCTGGGCGGCGCAGGCCGTCTCTGCGATGAGTTCCCGGCCCGCCGGCAGTCATTAGGCGCATGACCCGCGTGATCTCCACCATCTCCATCAGCCTCGACGGGTACGTCGCGGGGCCGGATCCGTCGCTCGAGGACCCGATCGGCGTCGGCGGCATGCAACTGCACCAATGGGTGTTCAAGCTCAAGTCCTGGCGCGAACCGCATGCCGGCTACGAGGGCGGCGAGGAGACGGCGTCCGACGCGGTGGTGCGCGAGCAGCTCGACGCGACCGGCGCCTACGTGATGGGCCGCCGGATGTTCTCGGGCGGCGAGGGTCCGTGGGAGGACGACGGCAACGGCAACGGCTGGTGGGGCGACGACCCGCCGTTCCACCTCCCGGTCTTCGTGCTCACCCACCACGAGCGCGAGCCGCTGACGCTGAGCGACACGACCTTCCACTTCGTCACCGGCGGCATCGAGGACGCGATCGCCCAGGCGTCCGCCGCCGCCGGCGACAAGGCCGTCCACATCTCCGGCGGCGCCGAGGCGATCCAGCAGTCGATCGCCGCCGGCCTGCTCGACGAGCTCGAGCTCCACCTCGTCCCGGTCCTGCTCGGGTCCGGGCGGCGGCTGCTCGAGAACCTCGGCACCGACGCGCGCTTCGAGCTGACCCGCGTGGTCGACACACCGGACGTCACCCATCTCAGGTACGCCCTCTGAGAAAAAGGTGCCTGTCCCCTTTTTCCCGGTCAGGGCGTGAACTTGACCGTGATGACGTCGCCGTCGGTCATCGCGTAGTCGCGGCCCTCGAGCCGGAGCGTGCCCTTGTCGCGCGCGCCGGCGTAGCCGCCGGCCTCGACGAGCCGGTCCCAGCCGATGACCTCCGCGCGGACGAAGCCGCGCTGGATGTCCGAGTGGATCTGGCCGGCGGCGTGCCAGGCGGACAGGCCCCGGCGCAGGTGCCAGGACTGGGCGGGCTTGGCCTCGCCGGCGGTGAAGAACGCGATCAGGTCGAGCAGCGAGAACGCGCCGCGGACGACGCGGTCGAGGCCGGACTCGCCGACCCCCATCTCCGCACGCATCATCGCCGCCTCCTCCTCGTCGAGCTCGGACAGCTCGGCCTCGATCCGCGAGGACACCGCGACGGCCTGCGCGCCCTGGGCGGCGGCGTGCTCGGCGACGGCGGCCGGGACCTCGTCGGAGTCCTCGTCGACGTTGGCGATGAACAGCACCGGCTTGCCGGTCAGCGGCGAGAGGTTGCGGGCCGCCTCCGGGGCGTCGGCGGGGACGGGCACCGTGCGTGCGGGCCGGCCCGCCTGCAGCGCCTCGATGACCGCGCCCAGCCACGCCTCCTCGGCGACGGCCGCCTTGTCGCCGGAGCGGGCGTCGCGCACGACGCGCGCGTGCCGGCGCTCGGCGGCCTCGAGGTCGGCGTAGACCAGCTCGGTCTCGATCGTCTCGATGTCGGCGGCCGGGTCGACGCGCCCGTCGGGGTGGATGACGTTCGCGTCCCCGTGCGTGCGGACGACGTGCAGGATCGCGTCCGTCTCGCGGATGTTGGCCAGGAACTTGTTGCCGAGCCCCTCCCCGGTGTGCGCGCCGGCGACCAGGCCGGCGATGTCGTGCACCTGGATCGTGTCCGGCACGATGTTCGAGGCGCCGACCGTGGCCGCCACGGCGTCCAGGCGCTCGTCGCGCACCGGCAGCACGGCGACGTTCGGCTCGATCGTCGTGAACGGATAGTTGGCCGCCTCGGCGCCCGCCTTCGACAGCGCGTTGAACAGCGAGGACTTGCCCGCGTTGGGCATCCCGACGATCCCGACCTTCATCATCGCCCGAGGCTCCCGAGGACGGTCCCCAGCGCGGCCCCGGCCAGCACGTCGGACGGGTAGTGGACACCGAGGTAGAGCCGGCTGACGGCCATCGGGACCGCCGTCGCGTACAGCAGCGCCGGCGGCAGCAAGGCCCCGTACGCGCGGGCGGCGGCGAACGACGAGGTCGAGTGCGACGACGGGAACGACAACCCGGTCGGCGTCACCATCAGCTGCGGGAGGTCCTCCACGACCGGCCGGCGGCGGCCGATCGCGAGCTTGACCGCGGTCGACGTGAGATACGAGGCGCCGACGGTGATCGTCGCCCGCCGCCAGGCGGCGCGGCGGCGGCGGTCGACCAGCATGCCGGCGACGCCGACCGCGAGCCAGACCGCACCGTGCTCCCCGAGCTTGGAGAAGCGCTTGACGGACGCGACGCGCGCCTCGTCGGTGGCCAGCGACCGGACCGCTCGGTAGGTGGCCAGGTCAGCCGCGTTCAGCCACGCGCGGACACCGCCGCCGACGCGCTCGGCCTGCTGGATCGGCTGATGGGGGTCGAGCGGCTCCGCGGGGCGGACCGGCCCGCCCTCGGCAGTGACCGGCTCGACCACGCGCTAGAAGCCGATCTTCTGCTCGTCCGATTCGACGCGCACGTAGATCACCTGGGCGAGGTTGACCAGGACCGCGCCGTCGTCGGCCTCGATCTCGCGGAATCCCTCGGCGCCCGAGGTGAGCAGCCGCTGGAGCTCTTGCAGCTTCTCGGGCGTCAGGCGAAGGGACAGCGCGCCGCCGGCATGGAAGCCGAGGGCGACGCGACGGGGCTTGGCGTCGGCCATGTCAGTGGTCCTTTGCGGGCTGGACGATCTCGGTGAGCACCGCGCCGGTGGAGGCGGGATGCAGGAAGGCGACCTTCGACGAGCGGATGCCGGTCCGCGGCGTCTCGTCGATCAGCCGCACGCCGCTGTCACGCAGCGACGACAGCACGGACTCGATGTCGGTCACCTGGTAGGCGACGTGGTGCAGCCCCGGGCCCTTCTTGGCCAGGAACCTCCCCACCGGCGTGTCGGACCCGAGCGGGGACAGCAGCTCGACGTGGTTCTCCCCGACGTCGAGCAGCACGGCTTCCACGCCCTGCTCCTCCACGATCTCCCGGTGGACGACCTCCATGCCGTAGGTCGTCTCGTAGAGGGCGATCGCGGCGTCGAGGTCCTCGACGGCGACGCCCATGTGGTCGATGCGGCTCAGTCGCACGGTGCGGCAGTGTACGTGCCATGCGCGCCTTCCTGATCTGCAACCCAGCCGCCGGCTCTGCCCCGGACGTCCAGGGGATGACCGACCGGTTGCGGGCATTCGGCGTCGAGCTCACCGAGGACGCGGCGCCGGCAGAGCGCGTGATCGTGGTCGGCGGCGACGGCACGATCGCTCCCGGCGCCGAGCTGGCGGCGCGGCGCGGCGTCCCGCTCGCCGTCGTGCCGGCCGGGACCGCGAACGACTTCGCCCGCGCCCACGGGCTGCCGGAGGACATCGACGAGGCGATCGCGCTGGCCGCCGACCCCGGGGCGCCGACCCGCCGGCTCGAGCTCGCCGAGATGGACGGCCGGCCGTTCGTCAACGTCGCCGGCGCCGGCCTGGCCCCCGCCGCCGCCGAGCGGGCAAAGCCGTTCAAGCGCGCCCTCGGGCCCACCGCCTACGCCGCCGGCGCCGTCATGGCCGGGGCGAGCGAGGACCCGATCGCGGTCACGGCCACCGTCGACGGGCAGCCCGCCTTCGCCGGCCACGCGTGGCAGGTCACGGTCGCCTCCACCGGCGCCTTCGGCGGCGGCGCGGAGATCGACGACGCCGACCCGGCCGACGGCCGGCTGGATCTCGTCGTCGTCCCGGAGTCCAGCCGCGCGGCGCTGCCCAAGGTCGCCCTGGCGATGCGGCGGGGCACGCTCACCCGCTTGGAGGAGGTCGTCCACCGGCGCGGAACCGAGGTTCTGGTGCACGTACCAGGCCAAACCCCCTTCAATGTGGACGGGGAGATCGTGGAGGCGGGACCCACCGTGCGCTTCACGGTGCGCCCTGGGGCCTTCGCCCTACTTGTGCCCACGTGAGTCGAACGACCGTCCACACCGCGCTTGACGAATCCGCTTTCCGGTCAGACGATCCGGTGCAGGGACGTCGAAGCTGCGAGGGGTACCGCAGATGACTGGGCAGGGACGAACGTGAGCATGGACGCCATGCTGTCCGCGATGCTGCGCGCATCGCCGGTGGCGACGGCGATCGTGGACGGCGAGGGGACGGTGACGGCGCTCAACGAGGCGGCGGCGCTGCTGTTCGGCGTCGGCGCCGGCGACCGCCTGCGCACCAGCGGGCTCGCCGTCGACGTGATCCCGTACGAGGGCGGCGCGATCGTGGTCGCCCTGCTGCCACGCCCGGGCATCGGCGCCGCCGCGGTGATCGATCAGTCGACGGACGCCGTGATCGTGACCGACGCCGTCGGCCGGATCGTCGAGTGGAACCCGATGGCGACGCTGCTGATCGGCGGCACCGCGGAGCAGGTCCGCGGGCGCCCGATCGATGCCCTGGTCGTCGAGCACGGGCTCGGAGCGGAGGTGCGCTCGGCGCTCGACCGCGCCCGCGGCGGCCAGATCGCCCGCTACGAGGCGCGCCGCGAGACCCCGGACGGCGAGCCGGTCGACCTCTCGGTGGTGCTCTCGCCGCTGCGCGAGGGCGACGGGTCGCTTGCCGGGGTCGTCGTCGTTGCGCGCGACATCACGGCGCTGCGCTCGGCCGAGCGGGCGCGCGACCGCGCCGCCGCCCGCGCCCGCTTCCTGGCCCGCGCGTCGCGGCTGCTGGCCGGCTCGCTCGAGCTCGACCAGACGCTCGGCACCGTCGGCGCCCTGCTCGTCCCCGACTGGGCCGACGTCAGCGTGATCGGCCTGCGCGACGGCACGGGCCGGCTCGAGGCGCTGATGACCGAGCACGCCGACCCGGCGCTGAGCGGGGCGGTCCGGCGGCTGTTCGTCGAGCACGCCACCACCCCGCGGCCGGGCGGCATGATCGACCGGGCGCTGACCACCGGGCGGACCGTGCTGGCGCCCGACTACCGCGACCCGCGGGTGCGCATCGACGATCCCGTCCGCGCCGCCCTGCACGCGCTGGGCGCCCGCTCGCTGCTCGTCGCGCCGCTGCGCATCCGCGGCTCCGTGCTCGGGATCCTGATCGCCGCGATGACCGTCCGCTCGGACCGGCGCTTCGACGCCGAGGACGCCGACCTCGTCCAGGACGTGGCCGACCGCGCCGCCCAGGCGATCGACAACGCCCGCTCCTACCACGCCGCGCGGGCCGCCGAGGAACGCTTCCGGGCCGCATTCGAGGACGCGCCGATCGGCGTCGCGCTGCTGCACGTCGACCCCGAGGGGGCGACGCGCTTCGCCGAGGTCAACCCGGCCCTCTGCCACATCTACGGCGCCGACCGCGACGGCCTCGTCGGCCGCGCGGCCGACGATCTCGGCGTCGGCGAGCAGCGGCTCGTGCGCGACGACGGCGAGGAGCGCTGGGTGCACGTCCAGTCCGCGCCGCTCACCGGCGGGCGGGCGGGACCGCATCCGGTCGCCTACGTCGCCCAGATCCAGGACGTCACCGAGCGCCGGCGCTTCGAGCGCGAGCTCGAGCACCTGGCCAGCCACGACCCGCTGACCGGCGTGCTCAACCGCCGGCGGTTCGAGGAGGAGCTCGAGCGCGCGCTCGCCGGGGTGCGCCGCCACCGCCGGCCGGCCGCGCTGGTGACGCTCGACCTCGACAACTTCAAACACGTCAACGACACCTACGGCAATCCGGCCGGCGACGACCTGCTGCGCGCGGTCGCCCTCGCCCTGCGCGAGCGGGTGCGCGCCACCGACGCGGTCGGCCGGCTCGGCGGCGACGAGTTCGGGATCGTGCTGGCAGGCACCGGCGAGGTGGAGGCCGAGGAGGTGGCCAAGGGGCTGCTGGAGGCGTTCCGCTCACGCGTCGGCGTCGAGGTCGGCGAGCGGATCGTGCGCGTCACCGCGTCGGCCGGGGTCCGGCAGCTCGCCCCCGAGGGGACGATGAGCGCGACCGAGCTGCTCGGCGAGGCCGACATGGCGCTCTACGAGGCCAAGGAGCGCGGTCGCGACCGGCTCGCGGTCGCCGGCCAGATCCACGACGTCCCGCGGGTCGTGCACCACGGCCGCTGGCGCGAGCGCATCCGCGACGCGCTGGCCACGGACGGCTTCGTCCTGCACGAGCAGCCGATCCTGCGCCTCGCGGACGGGCAGGTCGATCGCGCCGAGCTGCTGATCCGCATGATCGGCGCCGGCGGCGAGGCGATCCCGCCGGCCGCCTTCCTGCCGGTCGCCGAGCGCTACGACCACATCCGCGACATCGACCGCTGGGTCGTCTCGCACGCGGTGGCCCTGCTCGCCCTGCGCCAGGCCCAGGGCTCGGCGATCGGCGCCTCGATCAACCTGTCGGGCCCGTCGATCGGCGACGCGTCGGTGGTCGACTTCATCCTCGCCGAGATCGCCAACGCCGGCGTCGACCCGTCCTCGCTGATGTTCGAGGTCACCGAGACGACCGCGATCGGCAACCTCGACCGGGCGCGCGTGCTCGCGCAGCAGCTCTCCGAGCTCGGCTGCGACTTCGCGCTCGACGACTTCGGCGCCGGCTTCGGCTCGTTCGCGTACCTCAAGCACCTGCCGCTCGACGTGATCAAGATCGACGGCGAGTTCATCCGCTCGCTCACCCGCTCGACCCAGGACCAGGTCACGGTGCGGGCGATCGTCGACATCGCCAAGGGGCTCGGCAAGCAGACCGTGGCCGAGTTCGTCGAGGACGCCGCGACGCTCGAGCTGCTGCGCCGGCTCGGTGTCGACGCCGCGCAGGGCTACCACATCGGGCGCCCGCGCCCGGCACTCGCGGTGCCGGACTTCTAGGGCGCTGACACCCGAGGACTGGCGAGCGCCACGCCGTCACGGCCGCGGCGCTTGACCTCGAACAGCGCGCGGTCGGCGCGCTCGAGCAGGTCGGCGTCGGACTCGGCGCCGTCGGCGACGGCGACCCCGATCGAGACGGTGGTGCCGAGGCGCTCGCGGGCCTGCGCCTGCAGCTGCCAGGCGATCTCCTGGGCCGCGCCGCGGTTGTCGGTGTCCAGCAGCAGCGCGAACTCGTCTCCCCCGAGCCGGTAGGCGGCCGCGCCGGGCGGGGCGACCGCCTCGAGCAGGCCGGCCATCTTGCGCAGGACCTCGTCGCCGGCCGCATGGCCGCCGCGGTCGTTGACGTCCTTGATGCCGTCCACGTCGGCGAGCACGACCGCGATCTTGCGGCCGGCCTTGGCCGCCGAGCGGCGCCGGCGCGGCAGGCGCGCGTGGAAGGAGGCGGTGTGGCCGAGCCCGGTCAGCGGGTCGCGGGCGGCGCGGTCGCGCAGCTCGACGACGGCGGCGAGGCCGCGCAGCTGGGCGGCGGTCTGGACCCCGAGCAGCTCCATCAGCTCGGTGCGCTCGGTGGAGGGCACGAGCGCGGAGCGGTCGGCGACGGCGATGAACCCGAGCTTGGCGCGGCCGACGGCGAGCGGGACGACCAGCAGCGCGCCCGCCCCGGCTTGGCGCAGCGGCTCGGTGACGGGGAGGCCCTTGCCGGCCGGGTCGGCCATCGAGAGCATGCTCGTCCCCGGGTCCACCCACGCGCCCATCGCCTGCAGCGCCGCGCGCGAGAGATCGGCGAAGACGTCGGCGAACGGGCCGGCGGCGTGGTGGGCGTGGACGACGCCGGCGGAGTCGCGCAGCGCGACCAGCACGGACTCCATGCCGGAGACCTCCAGCGCGGCCGACGCGGCCTCGCGGACCACGGCGTCCGGGTCCTCCATCGCGGCCGCGCGGGCGGCGGCGCGGGCCAGCCGCTGGCCCGGCGAGGAGTGGTCGAGCGGTCCGAGCTCGGCGAGCCGGCGCCCGAGCAGCGCCGTGCAGCGCTCGATCTCGCGGCCCGCGTCCTCGCCGATCGGTGCCGAGGACTCGACGTTCAGCACGCCGACCACCCGCGAGCCGATCCGGATCGGCAGACAGGCCTCGGCCTTCACGGACTGCACGGAGCCGAGGTACTCGCCGTCGGCGCCGACGTCGGCGACGTGCATCGGCTCTCCGGAGCGGAACGCGCGTCCCACCAGGCCGGCCTCGGGCGGGATCCCGTCGTGGACGGTCCAGTAGCCGCGCGAGGCGACGCAGCGCAGCCGGCCGCCCTGCTCGAGGTAGACCGCCGGCATCAGGCCGACGCGCCCGAGGTGGTCCACGATCGCCTGGCACGCCTCCTTCGGCGTCCCGGCGGACACGACTTCGCGCTCGAGCTTGCCCAGCCGGGCGATGCTCGAGTCGCTCATCCCCGGCACGCGCTTGGGCGGGTCGATGCGCGGGACCTCGGGCCACGACGGGGCGGGGCGCCCGAACAGCCAGCCCTGGGCGAAGTCGACCTCGCTGTCGCGCAGCACGTCGAGCTCCTCGCGCCGCTCGACGCCCTCGGCGACGATGACGGCGCCGACCTCGCGGGCAAAGGCGCCGAGCGCGCGCAGCAGCGCCTGGCGGTTGGCGTCCTTGTCGATGTCGGCGACCAGGCCGCGCGTGAGCTTGAGGAAGTCCGGGCGCAGCTCGACCACGTGCTCGAGCGACGCGTAGCCGGCACCGGTGTCGTCGATCGCGACCTGGGCGCCGCGCGCCACCCACGGCGCGAGCCGCGCACGCAGCTCGGCGTAGTCCTGCACCTCGCGCTGCTCGGTGATCTCGATCACCAGCCGCGACGGCAGCCGGTCGGCCAGCATGATCAGCCCGGGGTGCGACAGCGCGTCGGGCGAGATGTTCACGAACAGCAGGCGCCCGCCCGGGGGCGAGCCGGCCGTCGCCATTGCCGCCCAGCAGGCGACCTCGACGTCCCCGCGCAGCCCGATCTCGCCGGCGGCGGCGAGCGTCACGTCCGGCGGCATGTTCGCCAGGCCGTCCGCGTAGGGGAAGCGGGCCAGGCCCTCGTAGCCGATGGGCTCCAGATCCGAGAGGCGCACGATCGGCTGGTAGACCGGCTGGATCGCCCCCGGCTCGAGCAGGCGCTGCAGGTGGGCAAGCCGGCGCAGCGTGGCGGCCGGCTCGTTGCGGATGCTGGACATCATGCCCACCGAACCCGCATCGGCCGCCGGTCAGCGGAGCTTGAGACCGTCCGGTGCCCCGGCGAGGCACCGGACGCATGTACGACCGCGTTCAGGCTCGATCCTGCGCCGCGTCCGCCGCGCTGGCGGCGACGACGCGCAGGCCGGGGACGCCCGCGACCTTGCGCTCCTCGGCGGTGGCGCCGGCGTATTTGCCGGTGCCGACGATGCGCTCGATGTCCTCGCGCGTGAGGACCTCGTTGCGCAGCAGCGCGAACGCCAGCGCGTCGACCTCCTCACGGTGCTCACGGATGATCCGCAGCGACATCCGCATCGCCTCGTCGGCGAGGTGCTGCTGCTCCTCGTCGCGCACCTGGCGCGTGCGATCCGAGACGGAGCCACCCTCGGCGTTGACGCGCAGCGACGAGATCGAGGTCCCCATCGCGTACTCGTGCACCATCGACTGCGACACCTCGGCGACGCGCTTCAGGTCGTCGGACGCGCCCGTGGTGACGGCCCCGAAGACGACCTCCTCGGCCGCGCGGCCGCCGAGCAGCATGACCATGTGATTGATCAGCTCCTCGCGGGTCTTGAGGTAGCGGTCCTCGTCGGGCAGGTTGAGCGTGTAGCCCAGCGCCCGCCCGCGCGGCACGATCGAGATCTTGTGGACCTTGTTGACGCCGGGCAGCAGCTCGGCGCAGATCGCGTGGCCGGCCTCGTGGAACGCGACGACGCGGCGCTCGTGCTCGTTGAGCGTGCGGCGCGACTGCATGCCGGCCACCACGCGCTCCAGAGCCGAGTCCAGGTCGGCCTGCAGCAGCTGCTCGCGGCCGGCGCGGGCGGCGAAGATCGCGGCCTCGTTGCAGAGGTTCGCGAGGTCGGCGCCGGTCAGCCCGGAGGTCTGGCGCGCCACGGTCGGGAGGTCGACGTCCGGCCCCAGCGGCTTGGTGCGGGTGTGGACCTTGAGGATGTCCTCGCGCCCGGCCACGTCGGGTGGCGACACGAAGATCTGGCGGTCGAAGCGCCCGGGCCGCAGCAGCGCCGTGTCCAGCTTGTCGAGCAGGTTGGAGGCCGCGATGACGACGACGTTCTCGGCCGAGCCCATGCCGTCCATCTCGACCAGCAGCTGGTTGAGGGTCTGCTCGCGCTCGGAGTTGTTGTCGGAGCCGCGGGCGCCGCCGACCGCGTCGATCTCGTCGATGAAGATGATCGACGGTGCGGCCTTGCGCGCCTCGCCGAACAGCCGCCGGATGCGGGCGGCGCCCAGGCCGGCGAACATCTCGACGAACGAGGCGGCCGACTGCGAGAAGAACTGCGCCTTGGCCTCATTGGCGACCGCCTTGGCCAGCAGCGTCTTGCCGGTGCCGGGGGGCCCGTGCAGCATGATCCCGGTCGGGACCTTGGCGCCCAGCTTCGCGAAGCGCCTGGGGTCGCGCAGGAACTCGACGACCTCGGCCAGCTCCGCCTTCGCCTCGTCGGCACCCGCCACGTCGTCCCAGCCGATCGCCCACTTGGACTCCGGCTTGATCTCCTGCGGCTTGGTCCGCGGCAGCAGCCTCATCGTGCGCCAGATGAAGAACACGAGCAGGCCCATGAACAGGACCGGGGCCCAGGTGAGGATCGTGTTCGACAGCTGGTCCCAGTCGTACCAATGGGGTCCATCCGGGACCGTGGTGACGACTGATGCGGCTGCGGTCAGTATCGGCATTGCGACTGGCATCCATGCTCCGTCTGTCTGTGATCCGGTACTACATCGTGCAAATACCCCGGAGGCAAGAGCTTTAGGTCAATGGGTCGACTAAATAGGGCGCGGACCCCATTCCGGTCTCGACCCGCAGGATCTCGGCCAGGGCGGCCCGGCCGACGTCGAGCTGGCGGTCGTCGGGCTCACGGGTGCCGATGGCGCGCTGGATCGCGAATCCGGGGGCGCGCAGCGCGCGCGCCAGCGGGCTGCCGTCGTGGCGCTCGGCCCAGGCGAACAGCTCGACGGCGACGGCCGTCGACGCCAGCGCCACCGAGGCGTTCGCGATCGGGCGCGGGTGCTCCAGCATGCGTCGCAGCAGCAGGTTGCCGGCCACGTTGGACGCCATCATCGGGGCGATCAGGTGCGAGCCGCAGCGCTCGTGCTCCTTGGACGCGTCGCCGGCGTCGGGGCGGTCCTGCTCGTAGGCGGCGATCGCCTTGTGCTCGACCCCGTGGTACTGGGCGACCTCACCGGCGCGCAGGGTGAACAGCGCCGGCAGGATCGACACCAGCGCGGAGCCGGCCTCGCCCGCCGCGCCGCCGACGCGCTTCTTGAGCAGCGAGCCGGTGACCGTGGCGCCGACGGTCACCGCGGCGACCGACCCCTGCTGGAACGGCAGCCGGGCCCCGGGCAGGCCGCGCTTGACCAGCGGGATGACCGCGACCGCCTCGGCCAGGCGCAGGACGCCGCGGACGCCGGGCACGCCGTCGGCCAGGCGCAGGCGCGGCTTGCGCCCCGACGCGGTCTTGATCGTGCCGTCGGAAGCGCGGATCGAGGCCGCCCAGTGGGTCGGGCCGTGCACGAGCAGGCCGTTGCCCAGGGCCATCCCGCCCAGGCGCAGCTTGGGGGTGGGCTCGGTCATGCCAGCAGCCTCCTTGGCAGCTCGTGATAGAACGACGCCGCCAGCGCGAGGTCGCGGACGTCGATGCGCTCGTCCTTGCCGTGGATGAGCGGCCAGCCGTCGTAGAGCGACTGGTGGGACTGCGGGAAGAAGCCGTAGGCGACGCAGTCCGGGAACGCGTCGCGCCACCAGCGCGAGTCGGTGAAGGCGGGCAGCACGGTCGGGACCGCCTCGGCGCCCGGATCCGCCTCGCCGACCCAGTCGCGGATCGCGTCCATGAGCGGCGACTCGAACGGCGACCGGTTGCCCACCACCTGCTCGATCCACGCGAAGTCGAGGCCGTCGCCGTCGCCGTCGAGCGCCGCGCTGAGGCGCCTCCTGACCGCCTCGCCGTCCATGCCGGCGGGGGCGCGGCAGTCGACCCGCAGCTCCGCGGCGGCGGGGATCACGTTGATCTTCCCGGACGCGGAGATCTGGGTCGGGGCGATCGTGATGCGCGTGTTGGCGTGCACGAACGGGAACAGCTCGGGCTGCAGGTCGCGGATGCGCGCCAGCGCGCCGCCCGGGTCGTCCGGGTCCAGCCCGAGTCCGCGCAGCAGCGCGCGGATCTCGTCGGTGACGTCGAACGGCACGTCGGCGGACGCGAGCCGCCCGACGACCGGCGCGAGCTTGAGCAGCGCGTTGTCCTGGAGTGCGGGTACGGAGGCGTGGCCCGCCGTCCCGCGCGCGGTCAGGCTGAACCGGAACGTCCCCTTCTCGGCGACGCAGACGCCGTACAGGCGGCGACCGTCGAACGGCATGACCATCCCGGCGCCCTCGTTGAGCAGGTAGTCGGCGCGCGCGAGGTCGGGGCGCTCCCGGGTCAGCCACTGGGCGCCCTTGGCGCCGCCGGTCTCCTCGTCGACGACCGCGAAGACCTTCAGCGCGCCGCGCGGCGGCCGCCAGCCCTCGCGGGCGAGCGCGGCCGCGGCGACGACCTCGGCCGCCACCTGGGACTTCATGTCGATCGCGCCGCGGCCCCAGACGTGGCCGTCCTGCTGGTCGCCGCCCCAGGGGTCGCGCGACCAGTCCTCCGGCGTGGCCAGGACGGTGTCGACGTGGCCGAGGTAGCCGAGCACGGGCCCGCTCTCCGGATCCCCGAGCGTGGCCACGAGGTTCGGCCGCCCGGGCTCCGCGCCGGCCAGCTCGCACGTCAGCCCGGCGCCGGCCAGGTACGTCTGCAGCCACTCCATCGCCGCGCGCTCGTCCCCCGGCGGGTTGACCGTGTTGAACCGGATCAGGCGCGAGAGGACGTCGGCGGTCTCCTGCTGGAGGTCCACGAGCGTCAGACTATCCCCGTGGACCAGCTCTTCAGCACGCCCGAGCCCGATCGCGGACCCGAGCCCGTCGCCCCCGACGCCCCGCTCCCCGCCCGGATGCGCCCGCGCTCCCTCGACGAGGTCGTCGGTCAGGAGCACCTGCTCGGGGAGGGCGCCGCGCTGCGCACCGCGATCGAGCAGGGCACGCCGCACTCGATGATCCTGTTCGGGCCGCCGGGGACCGGCAAGACGACGCTCGCGCGGCTGGTGGCCACGCAGGCCGACCACGCGTTCGAGGAGCTGAGCGCGGTGCAGGCGGGCCGGGCCGAGGTGCGGGAGGTGATGGCGCGCGCGGCCGAGCGCCGGCGCGGCGGCCAGGGCACCGTCTTCTTCCTCGACGAGATCCATCGCTTCAACAAGGCCCAGCAGGACGCGCTGCTCCCCCAGGTCGAGGACGGCACCGTCGTCCTGATCGGCGCGACGACCGAGAACCCGTACTTCGAGGTCAACTCGGCGCTGCTCTCGCGGGCCCGGATCTACGAGCTGCGGGGGCTGACCGCGCAGCACCTCGAGACGCTGCTGCAGCGCGCGCTGGAGCGCGAAGGCGGGGCCGTCGAGGACGGCGTCGTGGCCTTCCTGGCCGCCCGTGCCGGCGGCGACGCGCGGACCGCGCTCAACGCGCTCGAGCTGGCGCTCGAGACGGCGGGCGGACCGGTGTCGATGGCGGAGGCCGAGGACGCGCTGCAGCGCAAGGCCGTGCTCTACGACCGCGCCGGCGACAAGCACTACGACTACATCTCGGCCTGGATCAAGTCGACACGCGGGTCCGACGTCGACGCCTCGCTGTACTACCTCGCGGTCATGCTCGAGGGCGGCGAGGACGCGCGCTTCATCGTCCGCCGGATGGTGATCCTCGCCTCCGAGGACATCGGCAACGCGGATCCGCAGGCGCTGCAGGTGGCGGTCGCCGCGGCGGCGGCCGTCGAGCACGTCGGGATGCCCGAGGCGCACTACGCGCTCGCGCAGTGCGCGGTGTACCTGGCGCTGGCGCCGAAGTC
>JAXDHL010000331.1:0-3814 GCA_034664525.1 Solirubrobacteraceae bacterium | reverse complement strand
GCCGTCCTTGGACGAGCGCACCACCCTCATGAAGCTGCAGGTGGCTCGGCTGAGGGCGGACATCGTCTGCTTCCAGGAGGTCAACGGCCAAGGGCCGCAAGGTCAGCCCCAGACGTTGCTGGCGCTGCCGCAGCCGCTGCCGGGCACGAACCTGGAGGGCGTGTCGCTGACGAGCACCGAGACTGAGCGGGCGGTGTTTACGACGAGCGGAACTTGGTGGTAGCGACCGTCCACGGGGTCGTCGCCCGGGAGCAACTCCGCAACGAGCTCGTCGAGACGCCGTTGTACAAGCGGCTGACCGCCAGCCCGCCGGACACCGGGGCAAAGCCCGTTGGGATCGAGCGGCCGATCCTGTACGTCACCCTCGACTTCGCTGGGCGGGGGATCGTCGCGGCGTTCGCGGAGCTGTCGAAGGAAGGGGCCCGCTGCTCGACGAAGTGACGTCGGTGGTCGTCACCCGCCGCCTGCCGGCGTGGCGGTGATCGCCCGACCTCTAGCCCTCCGCGCTCACGCCTTCCGCGGCCACCAGCTCCCGCACCGCCGGCACGACGTCGCCGGCGAACACCTGCAGGGTCGTGGCGTCGTCGGCCGTGAGGATGAAGCCGGTGATGCCGTAGGTCAGGCTGATCTCGGCGAGCTGCTCCGCCCACTGCGCCGGCGGGCCGTCGAGCAGCCCGCCGCCCTGCGCGCTGAACTTCCCGCCGATGTTGAGCAGCCGCCTGACCGCGGACGGGTCGCGCCCGGCGGCGTGGGCCCCTTCGTCGATGTGCTTGTTCATCTCCTCCAGTGACGCCGGGCCGTCGGGCAGGTAGGGCAGTGAGGGGAGCCAGCCGTCGGCGATGCGGCCCGTCGTCCGCAGGATGCGCGGCTTGTAGGCGCCGATCCAGATGCCGATGTTGTGCGCCGGTGCCGGTCCGCGCTTGGCGCCCTTCACCTGGTGGAACTCCCCGTCGACGCGGACGCCGCCGCGCACGTCCGTCGCCCAGATGCCCCGCATGATGGCCACTGCTTCTTCCAGCGCCTGGATCGACTGGCCCGGGGTGAGCCGCTCGCCGCCCATGCCGACGATGGCGTCCCAGAACCCGCCGGCGCCGATGCCCATCTCGACGCGGCCGCCGCTGAGGATGTCGAGGCTTGCGGCGCTGCGGGCCAGGACCGACGGGCGGCGCAGGGGGATGTTCAGGACGTTGCCGGCCAGGTGGATCCGGCTCGTCCGCGCCGCGGCGAACGACAGCAGCGTCCACGTGTCGTGGAACGAGGGCTGGTAGGGGTGGTCCTGGAACGTCACGAGGTCCAGACCGGCCTGCTCCGAGTGCACAGCCATCTCGACGGCGTGCAGCGGGGGCGACACGGTGGGAGTGACGAAGCTGCCGAAGATCAGGTCGCCGTTCACGGTGCGCTCCTTGCCGGGGTCACGCTGAAGTTGTCGCGGAAGACGTTGTCGGGGTCGTACTTCGCCTTCAGGTCCCGCAGCCGGGCGAGCGTGCGCGGCGGGAAGGCGTCGAGGATCCGCTCGGGGCGGCGGTCGGAGTCGAAGCTGAGGTAGAGCCCGTCGAAGTGGGGGAGCAGCTCGTCCCATGCGGCGTCGACGGCGGCGCGGCGCGACCCCATCGCCACCACGGAGAAGTTCGCGCTGCGGTTGGCGTAGGCGGTGGCGTCCGGGTCGACGTCGTTGACCGCGCCGCCGACCGACCGGATCTGGAACCAGTGCACCGCCCCGCTCCGGATCAGCCGTTCGGCCGCGGCGGCGAACTCCGGGGTGATGTGCTCGAGCAGCCCGCTGCGGGAGATCGGCTCGCCCTGCCCGGCGTGGTCGGCGTCGCTCGCGTTGGCCATCACCGCCGCGTACGGCTGGAGGCGCACCTCCTGCTGGTAGAGCGGCGCGATGTCGGCGACGGGCTGCAGGCGGGCGATGACGGTGTCGGGATCGTCGGCGTTCACGACCGACATCGTCATGACGATCATCGGCTGGCCCCGCCGCGGCGGCGGCAGGATCAGGAAGCTCGTGAGGTCGCGCGGGGAGCTCTCGACGACCCGGCCCCACTCGTGCAGGAACCCGGCCGGGTCGCTCGCGTCCTGGACGAGCTGGGCGTACCCGACGAGCTCGACCTCGTCGGCCTCGAACTCGAACGACGTGACGATCCCGAAGTTCGCCCCGGCGCCGCGGACGGCCCAGAACAGGTCCGGGTTCTCGGCGTCGCTCGCGCGGACGACCGACCCGTCGGCGAGCACCATCTCGACCGCGCGCAGGTGGTCGATCGTGAGCCCGTGGGCGCGGCCCAGGAAACCGACGCCGCCTGCCGTCGCGAGCCCGCCGACGCCGACGCCGCCGTAGTCGCCCGAGCTCAGCGCCCAGCCGTGCGGGGCGAGGGCCAGCGCGACGTCCATCCATCGGGCGCCGGGCCCGATCCGCACCCGGCGGGTGGCCTCGTCGAGCACATCGATGTCGTTCATGAGGCCGACGTCGAGGATGATCCCGCCGTCGTTGGTGGAGCGTCCGCTGACGCCGTGCCCGCCACTGCGGATCGACAGCTCCACACCCTGCGAGCGGGCGTAGGCGAGCGCGTCGACGACTTGCCGCGTGGACGTCGCGCGCAGGACGAGGCCGGGCGCGCCGCCGCGCATGTAGGTGGACCGCACGCGGGGGTAGGCGGCGTCGCCCGGTTCGACGGCGTCGATCTCCGGCGGCACGGCGTCGTAGTCGATGCCCGGACGGCGCTTCGCCAGCGACGACGCCTTCCTGATCCGGATTCCCGCTGATCCGTGCGGCGTCGCGCGGTCGACGGCCTCGCGCAGTGCCGGCATGACGTCGTGGGCGAAGCGGCGCAGCTCGACCGGATCGTCGGTCATCAGGATGAACGTGCCCGCGCCGTGCTCGACGACCAGCGGCACCAGGGTCTCCACTGTCGCCTGATCCGGGGTGATGTTCACCAGCCGACGGATCTCGCGGGGATCTCGCCCGGCGGCGTGGGCGGCGTCGTCGATGATCGGGTTGCCCTCGGCGAGCACCCCGGGGTGCCTCAATGTGATCGCCCAGCCGTCGGCCCTCGCCCCGACGAGTGCCAGCATTCGCGGCTTCAGGGCGCCGACCCAGATCGGGATCTCGTGGGGTGTCGCGGGCCCGGCCTGCGCGCCCGCGAGCCGGTAGTGGTCACCCGCGTACCGGACGGGCCCGGGCCGGCCGGTGTCGCGGAGCGCCTGGACGACGTCGATGGCCTCGGACAGCGCGTCGACCGCCTGCCCCGGCGACAGCCGCCGCCCTCCCATCGCCTCGATCGCGTCCCAGTACGCCCCGGCGCCCAGACCCAGCTCGACGCGCCCGCCCGTCAGCAGGTCGAGGCTCGCGGTCTGACGCGCCAGGATCGCCGGGTCGCGCAACGGGAGGCTGTGGACGTTCGCGGCCAGCCGCACCCGGTCGGTGACGCCGGCGATCCAGGACAGCAGGGTCCAGGCGTCGAGGTGGGTGGGGAGGTAGGGGTGGTCCTGGATGGTCACGAGGTCGTAGCCGAGCTCCTCGGCGAGCCGCGCGTGCTCCACCGCGACGGCAGGCGTGCTGGCGTCGGGCGTCAGGAACGCGCCGAACTCCAGCCGATGTCCGTAGTTCACAAGTCGAGCATCCCGGCCTCCTCGACGGGCAGCAAGGAGGTGGTTAGTGACTTACTTCGTGTAAGTTGACCGGCATGAGCGTCGCTCCGCAGCAGGTCGACCTCGCCCACATCGACGAGGAGCGTTGCCGCGGTTTCCTGGGCGCCGTCGAGCTCGTCGGGAAGAAGTGGACGGGCGGGATCCTGCTCGCCGGCGTCCGCGGGGCGCG
>JAXDHL010000330.1:0-4940 GCA_034664525.1 Solirubrobacteraceae bacterium | reverse complement strand
CGAGCGCCCGGCGGCGGGCGCGGTGCCGGCCGCCGCGCTCCCCGCGCACCTGCGCGAGCTCGCGGACGCGGGCGCCGACGAGGCGATCCTGGTCGTGGACCCGATCACCGAGCGCTCGATCCGCGAGCTGGGCGCGGCCGTCGCGGCGATCCAGGCGCCGAGCGATCCCGCGCCGACGCCGCCTGGCGGGTGAGCGCAGGAGGGGTGTGGGCAGAAAACCGTCGGTGTGACGGTCAGGTGACCACACCCCCGGCGGAGATACGGCGGGCTACGGCGCCTTCGGGTTGTCCGCGAAACCCTCGTTGTGGTGCGAGTTGACGTCGAACGGCGTCGCCTCCTCCATGCGCTGGTCGAGCGCCGCCGCGCTCTCGCGCGCGACCACGCCGTCCAGGTAGGAGAGGATCCCCTCGCCGTAGGAGGTCAGCGCCGTCGCCGGATCGGTGACGGTCAGGTCGAGGTCCTTGGACTTCAGGTACGGGTCCTCGCGGATCGTCTTGACGTAGTCGTTCGTCGAGCAGCCGTTGAACATCCACAGCCGGTACTTGCGCTCGAGGATCCCGGCGGTCAGTGGGTTCTCGCGCCCCTTCGACGCCCGCGAGATGAAGTAGGCGCCGAGGTCGCCCTTGTGGCTCAGCGCGCCCTGGCTGAGCGTCAGGTTGCCGGTCGGGTCGGCGACGAACGTCACCACGCCGGCCTTCTCGAGCTTCTCGAACTGGGCGATCGTGCGCACGCCGAGGAACTCGGTGAGCTGGTCGGAGCTGACGGTCTGCTTGCCGTAGTGGCCGCTGACCTTGGGCGCCTTCGGCGCATCCCAGTCGACGACGAAGTGGTAGTTGCGGTCGAAGTCGGGCCCGGTCCCGTAGCGGGCGTGGCCGCCGTACAGGAACAGGTCGCTCTCGTTCATCCCGACGAGCGCCGTCTTGGCCGCCGCCGCCCCGGAGTCGCCGACCCCGGACTCGTGCACGGGCGCGATCACCCGGATGATCGCGTGGACGGTCGTGCCCTTCGACATGCCGGCGTCCTCCTTGACGTAGAACTCGCCGCTGCTGTCGGCGGTCTTGCGGCCGATCGCCGCGCGCATCGCCTCGGCCCGCTTGTCGTCGCGCTTGTAGCCGCGCACTTCGACCAGTCCGCGGCGGATCTCGACCAGCTCGCCGGGGGTGATGCCGTGCTCGTCGAAGCCGATCGCGATCGTGACCTCGAGCAGCCCGTCGTTGATCATCCGGTCGTACTCGGGCAGCGCGTCGCCCTTGACCTTCGCCGCTGCGATTGCGGTCAGGCGCGGATCGGCGTCGAGGACCTTCCAGACCGGCTCGTCGACGGTCCCGTCCTTGGGCAGCGGCCGTCCGAGCGCCGTGAGGACCACGTTGAGGGCGTTCGAGGTCGGCCAGGAGTACTCCGAGTCGACGTCCACCAGCGGCTTGCGCAGGTAGCCCAGGTGATGGTTGAGCTTGAGCTGCAGCAACTGCACGTCGGGACCGGTGTCGCCCGGATCGAGCGTCCCCCGCTTGCCCTCGACCAGCACCGAGTCCATGACGTTCCGGCGCGCGAGCGCGGCGACCGCGCGGTTGCCCGCCATCCGCTGCAACGCCAGCACGTCGGCGGGGTGGCGCAGGCGCGGGAGACCGGCCAGGTCCGGCGCGGCAGCGACCGCAGCCGGCGCCGGTGTCACCTCGTGGACATCGGTGGCGGACGCCTCCTGTTCGCGCACGGACTACTCCTACCAGGCCAGAGTGCCCAGAGCCAGCGCGTTGCACGCGGGATTGCCGGACCGCGGTGGACCACAGGTCTAGGCTGTAGCGCTCCTATGACGGCGAGTGTCCCAGTCCCGGAGACCGGCGCGCAGACGTTCGAGGTCGAACGCTTCGCGTGGACCGCCCCCGACCGCCTCGAGCTCGAGGGCCGCTGGTCCGGCGTGCGCGGCGTGCGCTTCGTGCGCCCGACGCTCGTGCTGGTGGCCGGCGAAGACCACCGGCGCGCGCTCGCCCTGCTCGAGCACAAGCCGTGGCCGGCCGAGGACGGCGCCAGCTGGGTCGCGGCCTTCCCGTGGGCCGGCGATCCGATGGAGGCCGACGCGGGTGAGCTCTCCGTCGCGCCCGGGATCGCCGTCCGGCTGCCCGCGCCCGATCTCCCGAAGGGCGTGCGCCGCAAGTCGCCCGCCCCCGCTCCGCCCGCCGCCGGCCCGGCCAAGCCGCGCTCGCCCTCCGGCGACCAGGGGCTGATCCAGCGCGCGGCCGCGACCGAGAAGGCGCAGCAGGAGCTCGCCACGCAGCGGGCCGCCCGCGAGGCGCTCGAGCGCGACCACGTCGACCTGCGCCGCCGGGCCGACGCGGCGGTGCGCGACCGCGACCGCGCGGCCAAGGAGCGCGACGCCGCGCTCGCCGCCCGCGACGAGGCCGTCCGCGAGCGTGACTCGGTGGCCGTCGTGCGGGACCGGCTCGAGCGCGAGCGCGAGACGCTGGCTGCCGAGCGCGACGACCTGCGCGGTGAGCTGCGCTCCACGTCCGAGGCGCGCGACGCGGTGATGGACGCCCGCGGCGCCGCCGCCGAGGCGCTGCACCGGGTCGAGGCCGAGCGCGACGCCGCGGTCGAGGAGCGCGACCGGCTGCGCAACGCGCGCGACGCGGTCGACGATGTGGTCGCCCGTGCCCAGGCCGAGCGCGACGCCGCGATCAAGGAGCGCGACCGGCTGCGCCGCCGCCTCAACGAGGTCGCCCGCCCGCCGGACACCGCCGCGGCCGCCTCGGAGCAGCTGGTGCGGCTGACCGCGCGCCTCGACGCGCTGACCGCCGAGCGCGACAAGCTGGCCGCGGAGCGCGACCGGCTGGCCGCCGGCGTGGCCGACCGGGGCCTGTCTCGCCCGCCGGCACCGTCGGCGGACCCGGGGCTGATCGACGACCTGCGCCATCAACTCGATGAGGCGGTGGCCGAGCGTGACGAGGCCCGCCTGGCGGCCGAGACGGCCGAGCAGGCGATCGCCGCGCCCGCCACGGAGGCGACCCGGCCCCTGCCCGGCTCGGACCCCCAGCCCCGCTGGAGCCAGCGCGTCGCCGCGCTGATCGCGTTCGCGATCGTGGTCGTCGTGCTGCTCGCGCTGGTCCTGCGCGCCGTCGTCTAGCCGGCCGGACAGGCCAGCAGGTAGTCCAGGACGTCCGACCGGCTGGCGGTGGCCAGGCCGATGCGCGTGTCCGCCGCCCCGTAGTAGAGGAACAGCCGGTCGCCCTCCTCGTGGTGCACGAGGCCGCACGGGAAGACGACGTTCGGGACGTCACCCGAGAGCTCGTAGTCCGTGCTCGGCCCGAGCACCCAGTCCTCCGAGCGCCGCAGCACGTGCGCCGGCTCGTCGAGGTCGAGCAGCGCAAGGCCGGCGCGGTACAGCCCGCCGGCGACGGTCTGGCGCACGCCGTGGTAGACGACGAGCCACCCGTGCTCGGTCTCCAGCGGCGGCGGCCCCATCCCGACGCGCGCCGAATCCCACCAGCCGCCCGGCCGGCGTCCGATCACGCGCTCGGGCGAGCGCCAGCTCTTCAGGTCCGACGAGCGCGACAGCCAGACGTCGGCGCCCTGCACCGACGTGGGCCGGTGGAACAGCACCCATTCGCCCCCGACCCGCCGCGGCAGCAGCACCGCGTTCTTGTCCTCGGGGGACATCGCCATCCCGAGCCGCTCGAAGGTGCGGAAATCGTCGGTCTGGGCGAGCGACACGCCCGGCCCCTCGCGGCCGAAGGCGGTGTAGGTGATGATCCAGCGGCCGAGCTCGGAGACGTAGGTGATCCGCGGGTCCTCGAGACCCCACTCCTCCTCCGCGCGCCCGTCGTACGCCAGCGCCGGATGGTCGTCGACGACCCAGTCGGTCGCCCCGTCGCGCGATCGCGCGACGGTCAGGTGCGAGAAGCCGCGGCGGTCCTCGACGCGGCACACCAGCACCGTCTCCTCACCCGCGAGCGCCGCTCCCGCGTTCATCACCGCATTGATCGGGTACGGCCAGCGGTCGGGTGTCAGCAGCGGGTTGGCCGGATGGCGGGTGAACAGCGAGGCGCTATCGGTCATGGAGCACCCGCTCGTAGACGTCGAGGTAGTCGTCGACCATGCGATCGACGGAGAAGCGGCGCTCGGCGGTCCGCCGGCACGCCGAGCGGTCGAAGCCCGCGGCGCGCGCCACGCCCGCGACCGCGCCGGCCACGCCGTCCGCGAGCACGCCGGTGACGCCGTCCTCGACGAGCTCGGGCATCGACCCGCGGTCATAGGCGACGACCGGGGTCCCGCACAGCATCGACTCGACGACGGAGAGGCCGAACGGCTCGTCGAACCCGATCGGGTGCAGCAGGCACGCCGCGGCGCCGAGCACCCGCGCGCGTTCCTCGGGTCCTACCGATCCTGCGTAGCGCACGGCTTCGCCGTCGACGTGCGGCTCGACCTCCTCGGCGAAGTAGCGCTCGTCCTGCACCGGTCCGCACAACACGAGCGGCCTGCCCGCGGCGCGCGCGATCTCGATCGCCGCGGCGGTCCCCTTGTCGGGGTGGATGCGCCCGAAGCACACGAGCCCGTCGCCGGCGGCGGGGGAGAACGGCAGCGCCGCGGTGTCCACCCCGTGGTGGACCGTCGCCACGTAGTCGAGGTCGGGTGAGCGGTCGGCGTCGGAGATCGACACGAAGGCACCGCCCGAGCGGCGGTAGGCCGGCAGGATCCGGGGCGACGAGAACCCGTGCACCGTGGTCACCATGGGTGCGGCGGCGAGCCCCGCGAGCGCGAGCGGCAGCCAGTCCAGATGGTTGTGGATCAGGTCGAAGTCCGCCGAGCGCTCCAGCGCGTGGCCCACATGCAGCGCCTCCCACACGCGCCCGTCGAGCTCACCGTCCTCCTCGTACGGGCGCTCGCAGACGCCGTCGAGGCGCGCGAGCGTGATCGAGTCCAGCGTTGCGAACAGCGTCACGTCGACG
>JAXDHL010000329.1:0-8380 GCA_034664525.1 Solirubrobacteraceae bacterium | reverse complement strand
ACGGTCTTCTTCGAGGTCATCGAGCGCCACGGCGCGCGCGGCTTCGGCGACGGCAACTTCAAGGCGCTGTTCGAGGCGATCGAGCGCGAGCAGGAGCTGCGCGGGAACCTCTAATGGCGCCGGGTAGGGTCCGGCGCATGGACGGGTTCGACTGGCGCGACGGCGACCGCATGATCCATTTCGGCCGCGGTCGGGTCGACCAGGCGGTCGAGCTGCTCGGCGGCCCGGGATACACGCTGCTGACCACCGCGCGCGGGCGCGAGGCGGCCCCCGCCGCGGCGGAAGCGGCGGGCGCCGTGCACGAGGTACGGGCCGGCCGGGTCGACGAGATCGCCGGCGAGCTGCTCGGGGTGGTGTCCGGCGATCGGATCGTGGCGCTGGGCGGCGGGCGGGTGATCGACACGGCGAAGGCGCTGGCGGCGGCGCGGCGCCGGGAGGATCCGGCGGTGCGGGCGATGGCGGTGCCCACCACGCTGTCGGGCGCTGAGATGACCTGGGTGCACCGGCATGCGGAAGGCGTGCCCGCCGACACCCCGCGGGTGCGGCCCTCCGTGGTCGTCGCCGATCCGGCGCTGGCCGCGTCGCAGCCGGAGCCCGAGCTGGCGGCCTCGGCGCTCAACGCGCTCGGTCACGCGGCCGAGGCGCCGGTCACGCGGATGGCGAACCCCGTCGCGACGCTCGCGGCACGCGAGGCGGCGCGGCTGATCGCCCGGGCATTCCCGCCGGGCGGCGAGGCCGAGCCGGACCGTGACGCGCTTGCGCTCGGCGCGCTGCTGGCCGGCTACGCGATCGACTCCGCCTGGTACGGGCTGCACCACGTGCTCAGCCAGACGCTCGTGCGCTTCGCGGCGGTCGGCCACGGGCCCGCCAACGCGATCATGCTGCCGCACACGCTCGGCGCGCTGGCGTGGCGCTTTCCCGATCGTCACGACCAGCTGGCCGAGGCGCTCGGGGCCGAGCCGTCGGCGTTCGCGGCGCGCATCTGCGCGCGCACCGGGGCGACCAACCTGCGCGCGCTGGGCGTCGACGAGCCCACGCTGCACGAGTGCGCGGACGCCGCGGCCGAGCGCCAGGAGCTCGCGCTCACGCCCCCGCGCGCCGAGCGCGGCGAGATCCTGGCGCTCTACGAGCACGCGCTGTAACTAGGTGAGCTCGCCGGCCAGCAGGTCCATCAGGACGGCGTCGCGCCAGCCGCCGTCCGGATCGCGCTCGGACTGGCGCAGGATGCCGACCGGCTTGAAGCCGACGGCGGCGTAGGCGCGCACCGCGTGCTCGTTGCTCACCGTCGGGTCGATCGTGAACCGGTGGTGGCCGCGCTCGACGTGGTCGCGGATGACCAGCCGCAGCGCCTCGGGGCCGATGCCCTGACCCTGGAAGCGGGTGGCGAGCGCGATGTCGAGCGCCACGCTCGGGTAGTCGGGCTCGGTCTCCTCGTGCACGAGCAGCAGGCCGGCAACCTCGCCGCCGACCTCGATCGTCATCGAGACGTGGAGCTCCTGGAGGACCTCGGACAGCTCGTTCGACCCCCACCACGCGGCGACCGCGGGCTCGCGCAGGATCTCGAGCAGGGCCGGCGCGTCTGCCTCCTCCGCGGCCCGCAGGACCACGCGGTCGCCGCGGAGGATGCGGTCCGTCGCCATCGCGGCGACGCTACACCGTGCGCGGGCGGGCCGGCGGCTCTCGGCGCGCGAGCTCGCCCAGGTTCGAGCCGGCGCGCACGGCGAGCGCGATCGCCATCAGCGCGATCACTGCAGCGCCGGCGAGGTCGAGCAGGCCGAGCCCGGTCCCCGCGACCACGACGTGCGGGGCGAACCCGAGCGCGAGCACGGTGTTGAGCGCGACGAGCAGTGCGCGGATCTCGGTCGGGCCGACGCGGCCGTAGCCGAGCGCGAACGTCCCGAGCGCCTGCGTCTCCAGGTAGGTGTTGATCGACAGCACCAGATAGGCGACCACGACGCTGAACCCGACCGCCGCCAGCATGTACGGCGACAGGCCGATCCCGATGCCGATGCAGGCGGTCGCGATCGCGTCCACGAGGTGGTCGAGGTAGTAGCCGTAGCGGGGCCGCTCGATCCCGCGCACGCGCGCGAGCGTGCCGTCCAGCGAGTCCCCGAGCCAGTGCACGACCAGCAGTCCGCTCGCCGCCCACAGCCAGGCGCTCGAGCCGTTGCTCAGGGCGTAGGCGGCGGCGATGCCGAAGGCTGCGAGCACCCCGAGCACGGTCAGGTGGTCGGGCATGACGCGCGCGGGCAGCCGCTCGGCGATCCAGCGCAGGGCGGCGCGCTCCGGGCGGGCCAGCAGGAAGCGCAGCTCGCGCGGCGCCTCCGCGGGGGTGGTGGGCATGAGGGTCCCTTCCTCGTCTCGGCGGTCGCTGTTGACCGCCGGTTGACAGTACCTACGCCGGGTCGCCGCGACGGTTACGCCAGATCGGGATAGGGTGGGCGCGCAGTGGCATCACCAGCGGTCAACGGAGTGGCCGCGCTGGCCGCGCGTGCACTGGCCGGGCTCGAGGGCGAGGGTCAGGCGCTCGCCGTCACCCAGGACGGCGTGACGACCGTCACGGTGACCGCCGTGCAGGGCGGGCGGGCCGCGTCGGCGCTCGCGGCGGACGTCTCCGACGACGCGCTGGCCCGCGCCGCGCGAGCGGCGACGCTCCACGCCCGGCGCCCGCGGGCGCTTCCGGCACCGCCGCTGCCGCTGCCGTCGCCGGCGACCGCCCGTGCGGACGCCGCCGCCGCCATGGGTGCTCCGGCGCCGGCGCCACCACCCGTGCCCGCCGGCTTCATGCTCGACCTGGCGTCGATCACGGCGGACGTCGCCGTCGCGTCGACGGCCGGCATCGAGGTCGAGGAGCGGCGGTCGCAGGTGGTCGCACGGGTGACCGCCCGGCGCGACGACCGCGCCGCCGCCGTGACGCTCGCCGGGGCAGGACCGGTCGACGTCGACGACGCCGTCGCCGAGCTGCGCGCACTGCTCGGCGAAGGCGTGGCGGCCGGGCCGTTCGCACCGCACGTCCCGCCCGGCCGCGCGGCCGCCGTCGCCGACGAGGACCTCGGCCGGCTGGTGCTCGGGCCGGAGGCGGTCGCGGTCGTGCTGGAGGCGCTGCGGCCGGCGTTCGGCGTGGATGCGGCGCTCGGCGGCCCGGCGCCGAACCCGGTCGCCGGGACGGTCACCCTGACCGACGACGCCGCCCATCCGGACACGCTGCCGCGCGCCTACGACGCCGAGGGCGTGGCGCGAGCGCACGTGACCCTGATCGACCGCGGAACCGCCGTCGGGCGCGTGCACGACGCGGCGAGCGCCCACCGTGCGGGCGCGGCCAGCACCGGCCACGCGACCCGCCCGCTGACGCTCGCGCCGCTGCCGGAGAACCTCCTGCTCGACCCGGGCGCGGCGCCGGACGTGCAAGCGCTGGTCGAGGAGGTCGCCCACGGGCTGTTCGTCCCGGCCCTCACGCCCGGGCGCGAGACGGCCGGAGCCGCCCGCATCGTGCGCGGACGGCTCACCGCCGCGGTCTCCCCCACCCGCCTGGAGCTCGACCCCGTGGCGATCCTGGCCGCGGCCGACGAGCTCACCGCGGCGCGCCGGCTCGTGGCCCTGCGCGGCCACTGTCCCGGCGGGCGCGGCGCGGCGACCGTCCCGGCGCTCCGGACGGCCGGCGGGATCCGGCGCGCGCGATGAGCGCCATCGCCGGCATCGTGCTCGCGGGCGGGCGCTCGAAGCGGATGGGAACATCGAAGGCGCTGCTGGACTGGCACGGCCGGCCGCTCGTCGTCCACACGGCCGCGCGCTTGCAGGCGGCGCTCGGCGGGGCGACGGTGATCGTCGTCCGCGCCCCGGGCCAGGAGCTCCCGACGCTGCCGGACGGCGTCGAGGTCGCCGTCGACGGCGCCGAGGGCCGCGGGCCGCTGCAAGGGCTGGCGGCCGGACTCGCCGCGCTCGAGGGTCGCGCCGACGCGGCGGTCGCGGTCGCCACCGACCAGCCGTTCGCCGCCGAGGTCGTCCCGCGCCTGCTCGCCGCGCTCACCGACGCCGACGACGCCGTCGCCTTCGCGGGCGCGCCGCTCGGGGCCGTCTACCGTCCGCGGCTGCGCGCGATCGCCGAGGCGCGACTCGCGGCCGGCGGCGACGCCAGCCTGCGCGGGCTGCTCGACGCCGTGCACACGCGGTCGCTCCCGCCGGACACCGCGGTCGTCACGGCCCTGCGTAGCCTCGACACGCCCGAGGCCTACGCGGACGCGCTCAGACCTTGAGCAGCACGAACGTGTTCAGCACAAACAGCACGGCGAACACGATCGTCCAGCGGGTGAGGTTGCGCTCCATCATCGAGCCGCCGCTCTGACCGCCGGCGACGCCGACGCCGAACGCGCCGGACATGCCGGTGTCCTTGCCCGAGTGCAGGAGCACCAGGAAGACGAGGACGACGGCGATGAAGACCTGGAGGACGGCGAAGAGCGTGTACATGCGCGCCGAGAAGCCTAGCCGACGCGCGGCGGGCGGGGCCCCCGGCCCCCGCCCGCGCACGTCGTTCCCCCTACGACCGCCCGAGGCGGTCTAGTGCCCGCCCTTGCCCTTGGTCTTGGTGGTCTGGTGCTTGGCGTGCGCCGTGTGGGGCTTCTTCGCCTTGGCCTTGAGCCGACCGCACAACAGCGCGCCGGCGGTCGCGCCGGGTGGACGCACGACAACGAAGTAGGTCGCGGTCTTGTCGAAGGTGAAGCCCTTCTTCTTGGCCGAGCCCTTGGCGTTGGCGACGCCCGACTTGCGCGCCTTCAGCGTCTTGTACTTCAGGCCGGTGACGGCGGGGCCGTCGCAGCTGCCGGTGACGACGGCCCACGGGTACGTCGCGCCGGCCACCATGTTCGTGAGGTGGATCGAGATCTTCGCGTTGCGCTTGTTCGCGACCATCTGCGCCTTGCCGGCATAGGCCGTGTAGGCCTTGATCTCCGGCGTGGTCGGAACGAGCTTCGCGCGCAGGACCGTGGCCTTGGCGTGATGCTTGGTGTGGCTCTTGGCCGCCAATGCCGACGCCGGCGCGACGGCCACGGCGAGGGCGGCGAGCAGAGTGAGGGGACGGGTCATCGTCTGTCGAACGCCGGCCCCGCGGCGAGGTTGGCGAGAGGGCGGCGTCAGCGTCCGGCCGCGGACGGAACCGAGCCCTCGCGGCCGTCCAGGGCGTCGAGACGCCGCAGCAGCTCGACGGCCTCGGCGCGCAGCTCGCGGTCCACGACGCGCCAGTCGGCGTCGGAGAGCTTGCCCATCGCACGGTCGAGCTCGGCGTCGCGGATCTCGCGGTACTTGGCCTCCTTGCGGGCCTCGAGGTCCGCGCGCTCCGCCGTCTCCACCCCCGCCAGCCGCGCGTCGCCGCCGCCGCGCAGCGGCGCCATCAGCAGCCAGGCGACCACGCCGACGACGAGCAGGACCACGAGCACATCCACTCCAGCGAGGCTAGGTGGCAAGTGTCCGATTAACGAATCAGGACACTATGCGCGGCCGAGCTCGCGGGCGAGCCGCGCGGCGTACCCGGCGGTCACGCGCCGCGACACGGTGTGCGGGCCGGGCCAGATGGCGATCAGGGCGCCGAGGAAGATGATGATGGCGCCGAGCCAGATCCAGGTGACCAGCGGCGAGATCAGCACGCGGAAGGTCGCCGGCGGCGGATGCTGCAGGTACGAATGTGCGAGCCCTTCCAGCGCCTGGGCGAGGAAGACCGAGCGCTCGCGGCCGGTGAGCTTGGCCCCCGGCCCCGCGAAGACCTTGTCGCCCTGCGCGATTCGCGGCTGCAGGCTCGACAGGCTCGGCGAGATCACGGTCCAGATGTCGCGCAGGACGCCGGCCCGCAGGCCGACCTCGCTCGTCGACTCACCTTCGAAGAAGCGCGAGATCGGGCCGAGCGACGGATCCATGGTCGGGAAGTAGGAGCGCTTGGTCTCGAGCGTGCCGACGCGCTTGCCGCCGCGGTCCACCCGCAGCGATGCCCCGAGGTCGATCCGCTCGAGACGGCCGTTGGACGCCGCGACGACGGCGCTCGTCGGCTTCACGTAGGTGACCTTGTAGCCCTTGACGGTGGTCGACTGGCCGGGCGACAGCAGGACGTCGACCTGGCGCTGGAACGTCGACGACGCGGCGATCCCGACGAACAGCGTGATCACGCCGAGGTGCACCAGGTAGCCGCCGTAGCGGCGCCGGTTGCGGCGCACCAGCGAGACGAGCGCGACCGGCACGCTCTCGCGCACCATCAGGCGCCGCGCGCGCACGCCGCGCACGTACTCCTGGATCATGACCGAGGCCGCGAAGCCGGCCACGACGAAGAACACGACCGACGTCGGCTTGGTCGCTCCGACCGCGATCACCAGCACCAGCACGGCCAGCGCCCCTACGGCCGGCAGCGTCAGCTGGCGGCGCAGGTTGGCCAGCGTCGCCCGCCGCCACGCCAGCGCCGGCCCGATGCCGGTCAGCAGCACGAGGATCAGCGCCGCCGGCACGATCGCCCGGTCGAACCACGGCGGCCCGACCGCGGACTGCTGGCCGGTCACCGCCTCGGAGATCAACGGGAAGAACGTGCCCCAGAAGACGATCACGCACATCGCGACGAGCACGAGGTTGTTGAGCAGGAACACCGCCTCGCGCGACACCCAGGAATCCAGGCGCGCCTCGGAGCGCAGCTCCTTCGAGCGCAGGACCACGAGCACGGTCGAGGTGATCACCATCACGCCGATCAGCGTCAGGAACGGCACCCCGAGCGTCGAGGCGCCGAACGCGTGGATCGACTGCAGGATGCCGGAGCGCACGAGGAACGTGCCGAGGATGGCCAGGACGCCGGTCGCCAGCACGAGCGACACGTTCCACACCTTCAGCATCCCGCGCTTCTCCTGGATCATCACCGAGTGCAGGAAGGCGGTGCCGGTCAGCCACGGCATCAGCGCGGCGTTCTCGACCGGGTCCCAGGCCCAGTAGCCGCCCCAGCCAAGCTCGGTGTAGGACCAGCGGGCGCCGAGCACGATGCCGACGCCGAGGAAGAACCACGCGGTCAGCGTGAACGGGCGCGTGATGCGGATCCAGTCGGCGTTCAGGCGCCGGGTGATCAGGGCGCCGACCGCGAACGCGAATGGGATCGCGAACATCGTGTAGCCCGAGTAGAGCATCGGCGGGTGGATCATCATGCTCGGGTGACGCAGCAGCGGGTTCAGCCCGACGCCCTCCGGCGGCACCGGGCTGAGCGCCTTGAACGGCGACTCCATGAACACGAGCAGCCCGACGAAGAAGACCGCGAACCCGCACAGCACCGCCGTCGCGTAGGGAGCGATGTCCCGCACGCGCCTGCGCGTGATGTAGAGGACGACGCTCGACCAGACCGACAGCAGCGTGGCCCACAGCAGCAGCGAGCCCTCCTGGCTGGACCAGATCGCCGTGGCCCGGTAGAAGACCGGCGTCGTCGTCGAGGAGTGCGACGCCACCAGGAAGCTCGAGAAGTCCGACCGCAGGAACGCCGACTCGAGGATCGCGAACGCGGCGAGCAGGCAGACCGCCATCGCGTAGACCGCGCGCCGGCCCGAGTCCACGAAGGCCCGGCTGCCGGAGCGCGCGCCATAGACGGAGGCGCCGATCCCGTAGGCCGCCACCAGGAGCGCCAGGATCAGGAGGAACTTCCCGGTGATCAGCACGGCGCGGTCAGGTCTGGGGGGCCGCCGACTTGAACTTCGACGGGCACTTGGTGATCAGGGAGTCCTTCTGGCCCACCCACTGCTCGCCCCGCTTGGAGACGGTCACCACGATCTCACGCCCCTCGCGGAACGGGTCCGGCACCGACCCGGCGTAGCGGATCGGGACCGAGACGTGGCCGTCGCGGTCGCGCACCTTGAAGACGTTGACCGCCCCGCGCTCGGTCCACGAGCCGGCGGCCACCTTCCCTGTGAGTTCGTAGCTGTGGCCGGGGACGGCCGTCGCCAGCAGCTGGCTCGGGGTCTTGGCCTCGGTCGAGGCGGTGAAGCTCGTGTAGATCAGCGCCGACGCGAGCAGCACGGCGGCCGAAAGGGCCACCACGAGCCGGATGGTGCGCTTGCGGGCGGGGTCCATGCGGCAGCGAGTATCGCAGGGTCGGGGGCGCCGACCCCGCCACGTCGGCGCCCCGGCGGGCGCTTGAGGAACCGCCAGCGGTGCAAGATCGCGTACGACGGTCGTCCACTCGACCGCTTGGGTGCAACCTTCGCCCGCCGCCGTCGTTAGAGAGGGTGATGGCTCCCACGCTCGAATCCCTTTTCCGCACCGGTCGCCCCGCGGCGCCGAAGGCGCGCACGGCGCCTGCAGCCGCGCCGTCGACGGTGTCCGCCCGCCGGGGCGGCGGCCCGCAGGACCGCGCGCTGTACGCGTGCAGCTGCGGCTT
>JAXDHL010000328.1:0-4158 GCA_034664525.1 Solirubrobacteraceae bacterium | reverse complement strand
GTGGCGGTCATCGCGGCGGTCGTGCTCCTCGTGCTCCTGCTCGAGCACGGCTCTGCGTCGACCAAGGGCCGCGCCGCCGCGGCGCCGGCCCCGCCGCCGTCGGTCCTCGTGCGCCGGACGAAGCTCGGCCGGATCCTCACCGATCAGCGCGGCAGGACCCTCTACCTCTTCGGCAAGGACCAGCACGGCCGCAGCACCTGCTTCCAAGCCTGCGCCCGCGTCTGGCCGCCGGCGATCGTGCAGGGCGCGCCGCGCGCGGGCGCCGGCATCGTGGCGGCGAAGCTCACCACGACGCGTCGCACCCCGGCCACGCGCCAGCTCGTCTACGACGGCCATCCGCTCTACCGGATGACCGCGGACGCTCGCCCCGGCCAGATGGAGGGCGAGGGGTTCCTCGCCGCCTGGTGGGTCGTGTCGCCGACGGGCCACCGGATCGTCGCGCCGGGGATGTCCACGACGGCGGCGGGCTACTGAGCCCGCCGCCTGGTGCCGGTGGTCGGCCTGCGCGCCCACGCCGATCTCGGGAGCGCCGCCCCGGCTCAGTCCGTCGCGGAGCTCCACTCGGGCGCCGCGTAGGCGGCGCCCGGGACGCCGCCGATGCAGAGCACGCGCAGCCCGTCGGGTCCCGACGACAGCACGCGGGCCGTTCCGGCGTCGACGCGGACGAGGTGGTCGGGGTCGAGCGGCAGGCGCCGGCCGTCGACGTCGACGGAGCCCGAGCCCCGGAGCGCGAGGTAGAGCTCCTGCTGCCCGGACTCGGACTCGTCGTGCGACGTGGTCGAGTAGTCGGGCGGCAGGTCCATGATGTTGGCGCCGAAGGCCGTGATGTCCAGCCCGGCGCGGACGAGCTTGGCGAAGCCGTCCCAGAGGGTGGGCAGCTCATCGATCGACGTGGCCGCGTAGCCGGGCATGGTGGCGATCATGACGCCGCGGCCCCCATGTTGCGACCGACGACCGCCATCGTGCGGTCGTGCTCGTCGACCGGGCTGAGCTCGATCAGCTCCACCGGCTCGAGCGTCTGGACGAAGTGGCCCGGGCGCAGGTGGCACGCCTCGCCCGCGCGGACCACCTCGTCGGGCCCATCGCCATAGGTCACGCGGAAGGAGCCCTTGAACAGGTAGCCCCAGTGGTCGCACTGGCAGCGGTCGTCCGGCTGTCCCTTGAACGGCGACTCGTCGGGCGGGAACCCGGCCGGCATAGACTCGAACGCGATGCGCATGCCGCGCGCGTCGACCGAGCGACCCTCGTACTCGCCGAGGACCGTGGCCTCGAGGTCATCCCTGGACACGTGCATGGACTGCTCTCCCTTCGATGGTGGTGGGCGCCGCCGCGGCGCGGCGGCGCAGGACGAGAAGCACCAGGCAGGCGGTCCCGATCGCCGCGGGTCCGACGCCCGCGACGAGCAGCGCGGCCCGCGCGCCGACCGCGCCGACGAGCAGGCCGCCGAGCGCGAGCGCTCCCAGCTCGGCGCCGTTGCGGGCGCCGTTGTAGGCGGCGAAGGCGCGACCGCGAAGCGCCTCGGGGACGCGCTCGTGGATCAGCGTGCGCAGCAGCACGTTCTTCACGCCGTGGGCGACACCGCCGAACGAGAAGCCGATCAGCGCCATCCACAGGACCGGGGCCAGCGCGCCGCCGGCGATGCCGAGTCCCTGGAGGACGACCGCGAGCAGGCCGCCCGCGGCGAGCCGCGCCGGCGCGACCCGGTGCGCCAGCCCGGCCGAGCCGGCGGCCATGCCGACCGTCCACGACGTCAGCAGCGCGCCGTAGGCGAGGCTGCCCCCTCCGAGCACGTCGGTGACGAAGAACGGCTCGGCCGTCGCCGACATCGAGAAGAGCGCCAGCGCGGCGACCGCGAGGAGATCGCACGCCACGCGCGGCTGGCCGACGACCTGCGCCTTCCGATCTACCAGTGGTACACGCCCCTGTGGGCCGCGGTCGACGCGGTGCTCGCCGGGCGCTTCGCGGAGGCCGAGCGGCTGATCGACGCGGCGCAGGAGGCGGGCCTGCGCGCCGGCGACCGCAACGCCGAGCTGTTCGCGGGCATGGCGCGGTTCGGCGCGCAGCTCGAGCGAGGCGAGTTCGACCGGATCGACGTCGCGTTCGTCGAGGACAAGATCGCCACCTCGCCGGCGGGTCCCGCGTACCGGGGGTCGTACGCGTGGATCCTCGCCGCGCTCGGCGAGACCGAGCGCGCCGGCAGCGAGCTCGCCGCGGCGATGGCCCACCCGCACGCCTTCGACGCGAACTGGCTCTCCGCGCAGGCCGAGTGCGCCGAGGCGTGCGTGCTGCTCGGGGACACCACGCACGCGGCCACGCTCTACGACCGTCTCGCGCCTTACGCCGGTCGACCTGCGACCGCCGGCCGTGCCGCGATCAGCTACGGGGCGGTCGACCGCACCCTCGGCGGCCTGGCCGCGCTGCTCGGTCGCCACGACGACGCGGTCGGCCACCTGCGGGCGGCGATCCGGCGCAACGACGAGATGGGCGCCACCGTCTGGCGCCTCCATGCCCAGCGCCGGCTGCACCGGATCGCCCCGGAGGACTCGCTGGTCGCCTCGGCCGCCGAGACCGCCCGGGCACTGGGGCTGGCCGCGCTCTCGCCGACCGCCTAGAGGCGCGGGATGGTGCCGGTGAGCCGGCTCGAGCACGTCCGGTACTTGCGCGTGGCGACGAGGACCTGGCCGTCGGTCGTCACCGCGGTCACGCGGACCCTGTAGGTGCCCCGCACGAGCCCGCGCAGGTCGACGAAGGACCGGAAGCGCTTGCGGTTGAGGTACACCGCGCCGATCCGGGTCACCTTGATCCTGCGGGTCGTGAAGACGTAGACCGGCACGCGCCGGCCGTTGACCGCCACGATCGCGAACGAGTAGCGCAGGCCGGCGATCTGCCGGACCTTGATCGGGAACGCGCGCCGGCTCGTGCACGTCCGGTTGGACGGCAGCGACAGCGCCTGGCTCGCGGTCACCCTCGGGGCGGTGGTCGTCTGCTGGGGCTGCTGCTGCTGGCCGCCGGTGATGCCGGTGAGGGAGAAGACCGTGAGGTGCGAGAACTGGGCGCTCGCGCCCGCGCCGACGCTGAACGGCCAGCTGATCCCGGCGCCGTTGTCCACGGCGGTGTCGCACATGCAGGTGTTCGGGAAGGGCACGTGGGCGGCGATCGCGCCCCACACCGTCGAGTACCTGTCCTCCATGTACGAGCTGCCCGTCGTCAGCGGCACCCACTGCTCGATGCGCGCCGCGGGGGCGTTGTTGGCGTTGCGCGCGCAGCCGGGCCCGCCGTTGGCGGCCTCGACGAAGCCGAATCCCGTGTCGGACTCCTGCAGGTAGCAGTCGCCCGCGCGGTAGACGATCCCGCTCTGCGCCGCGCCGGCGCTGTTGGAGATCGTGACGTCGGTTCGGTAGTACTCCTGGCCGGCGACGTAGGAGTCGACCTCCGTCACCCGCAGGCCGGTGGTGCCCGCGTCGTAGACGGTGGTCACGGTGAACGGGCTGGCCGCGGTCCCCGCGCCGCCGACCTCCGTCTGGCTGACCGGCGTGAACGGGGTGCTCGCCCCGATCGAGCTCGCCGCGCTGCCGTCGTGAGCGGTGAAGTTCGGCGCGTAAAGCGTCGCGCCGGTGAAGATCAGGGTCCCGCAGTCCCCGGGCGTGGCGCCCGACGGGAACAGCTCCAGGCGGGCGTCGCCGCTGTAGCCGACCTGGCAGCTGCCCTCGTTGCCGATCGACACGGCCGTCAGCGGGCCCGTCGACGCGATCGTCTTGAACGGCACCGCCGCCCTGGCCGTGCCGGCGGCGGTCAAGCCGACCAGCGCCGTCGCCAGCAGTACGCGCACGAACCCCACATGTGTCACGGAAGCCCCCTCAGACCCGGTTTGGCCGACGCTACCCGCGCGCGTGGGTCGCGGTCCAGTCCGTGCCTAGGCTCGTCGCCGCGGCGCGCTCACATCGGAATGGCAGGTGGTCGCCATCACAGCCCGAGGATCAGGTCGCGGACCCCGGCGGGCTGGCAGAGGAATGGGTGGTGGCCGGCGTTGAGTTCCACGATGCTGGCCGCTCGACCGGCGAACTCGCGTTGCCGGTCGGCCGGGGTGCCCTGGTCCTGCGCGCAGACGAGGTACGTCGAGGGCACGTGCTGCCAGGCCGCTGACTGCACCGGCTGCTC
>JAXDHL010000327.1:0-3216 GCA_034664525.1 Solirubrobacteraceae bacterium | reverse complement strand
CCAGGAACTCCTTGATCTCGTGGAGCTCCTCCACCGCCTCGTCGACACCGGCGACGTCGCGGAACGTGATCTTCGGCGAGTCCACCGACATCCGCTTGGCGCGCGACTTGCCGAAGGACATGACCTTGGACCCGCCACCCTGGACCTGGTTCATCAGGAAGATCCAGAGGCCGAAGAACAGGACGAACGGCAGCACGTAGGTGAGCAGGCTGAGCAGCACGTTCGAGCGCGCCGGCTTGACGTCGAAGGACTGCAGCGAGCCCTGCTGGGCGTCCTTGAGCAGCTTGTTCGTCAGGATCGGCTCGTAGTTCATCGGGTAGCCGGTCTGGTACTTGGCGCCACCCTTGAGGACCACGTCGAGCGAGTTGTCCTTCGTCCGCATGGTCACGGACTCGACCTTGCCGCTGTCCACCTGGGAGATGAACTGCTCGAAGTTCGGCTTATTGGACTGATCCGAGTCGGAGATCAGCTTGGAGGCGAAGAACGCCAGCACGATCACGATCAGGATCGGGAACGCGGCGCTCTTGAAGAAGCGGCTCATATCAGGAGGTCTCCGCCGCACCCACGGCGTTGCAGGTCGAGCGAATCAAGGAAAATGGAGGCTAGCACGGGGCATTAGCACGAAATCAAGGCTGCACGCGCCGACCCATGCTGTGCGGAGGCCCCCGTCCGACGGATCAGCCGGCGTCCGGACTCAGCGCTGCCACATAGGGAAGGTTGCGGTACTTCTCGGCGTGGTCGAGCCCGTAGCCGATCGCGAACTTGTCGGGGATCTCGAAGCCGATGTAGCGGGCCGGCAGGTCGACCGCCCGGCGCGAGGGCTTGGTGAGCAGCGCGCAGACCTCGAGCGAGGCCGGCCTGCGGGTCTCGAGCGAGCGCAGCAGGTACTGCAGGGTGAGCCCGGAGTCCACGATGTCCTCGACGATCAGCACGTCGCGGCCCTCGATGGCGGTGTCGAGGTCCTTGAGGATCCGGACCACCCCGGAGGACTCGGTCGCCGACCCGTAGGAGGCGACGGCCATGAAATCGACCTCGCACGGGACGTCGATGTGGCGCATCAGGTCGGCCAGGAAGAAGACGGCGCCCTTCAGGACGCCGACCAGCAGCAGATCCTTGCCGACGTAGTCGCGCGTGATCTCGGCGCCCAGCGCCGCCACGCGGTGGCGCAGGTCGTCGGGCTGGACCAGGATCTCGCCGATCGCGGGCTCTTGCGGCATCGGGGGCGGCAGCCTACTCGTGCCAGGCGAGGCGCAGCACGTCGGCGCCGAACCCCTCGGCGGTCGCGACCCCGGGCACCCAGGCGATCGTGTCGCCGAGCGTGACGACCGGGAGGATGCCCCGGCGCTCCCGCGGCACCCGGCGGTCGGTGAACAGGTCCTGGAGCGTCTTGGTGCCGCCGAGGCCGGCCGGGCGCATGCGGTCGCCCGCTCGCCAGCCGCGGACCGACAGGCCCGGCGGCCCGAGCTCCGCCACCACCTCGCCCCCCGCCCAGGCCACGCGCCCAGGGACCGGCAGCGCGACCTCGCCGGCCGGGGCGGCCGCGGGCGGGTCACGCGTGACGCGCAGGACGCCGTACTCGACCACCGCGCGGACGCCGGCGCCGAGATCCAGCGAGCGGGTCCCGCCGCGCGCCGCGAGCGCCAGCACCTCGTCGACCCGGTCGGCGGCCGCCGGGCCGCCCGCGGCGTCCACGAGCCGCTGGAACGCGAGCCGGCGCAGCGCCGGCGGCAGCGCGGCGAGCGCCTCGGCACGGCCGCCGGCGGCCCGCAGGGCGTCGTCGACCGCGGCGTCGAGGACCTCTGCCTCGTCGCGCAGCAGCCCGAGCGTCCGCAGGACGTTGGCCTCCGCCGCCGGATGCAGCTCGCGCAGCGCGGGCACCAGACCGGCCCGAGCGCGATTGCGCGCGTAGGCGGCGGAGTCGTTCGACGCGTCCTCCACCCACGGCAGCCCGCGCGCGCGGCAGTGGGCGGCGGTCTCCTCGCGCGTGAGGTGCAGCAGCGGCCGGATCACGCGGCCGTCGCGCTCGCGCATCCCGAGCAGTGCCCGCCGGCCCGGCGAGGCCGCGAGCCGGTAGAGCACGGTCTCCACCTGGTCGGTGGCGGTGTGGCCGACGGCGACGTCGGCGTCCAGCCGCTCGGCCAGCCGGAGTGCCGCGGCGTAGCGGACGTCGCGCGCCCAGGCCTGCACGTTGCCGGCGGGGGCGCCCGCGCGCACGACCTCGATTCCGACGCCGAGCCGCGCGCACAGGTCGCGGCAGAAGCGCTCGTCCGCGTCCGCCTCGGCGCGCAGCCCGTAGTTGACGTGCAGCGCGGTGACGCCGGCCCCGCGGGCGAGCAGCACGTCGAGCAGGCACACCGAGTCGCGCCCGCCGCTGAGCAGGACGACGACCCGGGCGCTCATCGCAGCCGCGCCAGATAGAGCTCGGTGGCGTCCGCGAAGCCCTTCAGCCGGACCTCGCCGATGCGCTCGAAGTCCAGGTGCGCCGAGCCGAGGTCGACCACGTCGCGGGTGACCAGGACCTCGCGGCCGGCGGCGCGCGCGCCGACCCGGGCGGCCAGGTTGACCGCCCGCCCGAAGTAGTCGCCGTCGCGATACAGGACCGAGCCGTAGTGGATCCCGATCCGTGGCAGCGGGCGCTCGGACTGCAGCTCCTGGAAGCCGACCGCCCACTCGGTCAGCGCCGGCGCGTCGGACGACACGACCATCACCGCGTCGCCGATCGTCTTCACCACCCGCGCCTCGTCGGGCAGCGTGTTGGCGACGCCCTCCACGAAGCGCTCGACGACGTCGAGCGCCTGCTCCTCCCCCGCCTCCTCGGTCAGGCGCGTGTAGCCGGCCAGATCGGCGAACGCGGTCGCGATCCGCAGCCGGCCGAGGTCGAGCTCCTCGTCGCCCTCGGCCTCGAGGTGGCCGACGACGTCCTGCTCGACGAAGTGGTGCAGGAAGCGCTGGTGCAGGTGATCCATGATCGGCGACGCCAGCGGTAGCAGGTCGCGCGCCAGCCCCTCCATCTCCTCGGCCATCTCCAGGCCGGGGACGCCGTCGCGGATCAGCGGCTCGTGCACGTAGATGTGGAAGAGCCGGACCTCGGCGTCGGCGATCTGCGCGATCGCCTGTCCATACACGCGCACGAGCTGCCGCAGGGCGACCAGCGGGAAGCCGGCCGACAGCACCGCGGCGATGTAGCGCAGCAGCTGCAGGTCGTCCTCGGAGATG
>JAXDHL010000326.1:0-5760 GCA_034664525.1 Solirubrobacteraceae bacterium | reverse complement strand
AGCTCAAGCCCGGCGACCGGGTCACCTTCACCTGCGGCGACGACGGCGGCGGTGGCGACGAGCGCCACATGTCGATCAACTGGGCCGGCCTGGCCGACGCGATGAGCGAGGGCGAGGTCCTCTACCTGGCCGACGGCTCGGTGCGCCTGCGGACGGTCGCCGTGCGCGCCGGCGAGAGCGAGTTCGACGCCGAGGTCGAGGTCGGCGGGGCCGTCTCCTCGCGTCAGGGGGTCAACGTGCCCGGCGAGGTCGATCGGCTGCCCAGCGTGCCCGTCGAGGACCTCGACCACCTGCGCAACGGCGAGCGCATCGGCGTCGACATGGTCGCGCTCAGCTTCGTCCGTCGCCCGGAGGAGGTTGACGCGCTGCGCCAGCACACCCGCCTGCCGCTGATCGCCAAGATCGAGAAACCCCAGGCGGTCGAGCGCATCGAGGAGATCGTCCGCGCCTCCGATTGCCTGATGGTCGCGCGCGGCGACCTCGGCATCGAGCTGCGCATCGAGGAGGTGCCGCTGGTGCAGAAGCGAGTGATCGCCTGCGCCGGCTCGATGGCCCGGCCGGTCATCACCGCGACCCAGATGCTGGACTCGATGGTCGCCTCGTCGCGGCCGACCCGGGCCGAGGTGGCCGACGTCGCCAACGCGATCCTCGACGGCACCGACGCGGTGATGCTCTCCCAGGAGACCGCGGTCGGCCACTACCCGATCGAGGCGGTCGCGATGATGGCGTCGATCGCCGAGCGGGCCGAGCCCACCGCGCCCTACGCGAGCTGGAACGAGTCGCGCGTGAAGCGCGACCAGCGTGACCCCGCGTACACGATCGCGTTCCTGGCCTGCCGCGCCGCCGACGAGCTCGGGCTGGCGGCGCTCGTCTGCCCGACCCTGAGCGGCCGCTCGGTCCGGCTGATCTCCGCCCACCGGCCCACCGTCCCGATCTACGCGCTGTCCCCCGGGCGCGAGACCGTCCGCCGCTGCAGCCTGATGTGGGGCGTCCAGGCGGCGTCGCTGCCGCGCTACGAGGTCACCGAGGAGCTCATCAACGCCTCGGCGCGACGGGTGGTCGAGCTCGGCTGGGTGAAGAAGGGCCAGCGGATCGGGGTCACGGCCGGGCTGCCCTCCGGCCGGCCGGGCACCACCTCACTGGTGCAGGTTCAGGAAGTCTGACTCGGCGCGGCCGAGCTCGGTCAGCGGGTCGTCGTCGTACATCCACTCGCGCGCGATCCGGTGCCAGTTGCCCTTCGCCCGCAGCTGGGCGAGCACGGCGAGCGTGAGCATCTCCACCCGGCGCCCGAAGATGTGGTCGGCCGGCAGCGACTCGTGGCGCATCTGCCCGAAGTGCGACGAGCGCGGATCGCTCATGTCGATCATCACCTGGGTGGCGATCTCGGGCTCGAGCTGGACCTCGTCGTCGAGCACGTACCACCACGTCGCGTCCAGGAACTGGGCGAGCAGCTTGTCCGCGCGGAAGCGGTCCGGCTCGCGCAGGAAGCCCGTCTCGGCCCAGATCGCCTTGAGCTTGTCGGCGTCCTGCTCGTGGCCGGCCCGCTGGCAGGCGAGCTCGATGTCGATCAGCTCCTTCGGCATCCGCTTGAACAGCCCGAAGTCCAGGAATGCCACGGTGCCGTCGTCCATCAGCAGGAAGTTGCCGGGGTGGGGGTCGCCGCTGAACTGCCGGTGGCGGTACATGCACCCGAAGTAGAAGCGGAAGATGATCTCGGCGGTCCGGTCACGCGTGGCCTGGTCCATCCGCTTGACGTCCTCGAAGCCGGCGCCGCGCACGAACTCGTTGACGAGCACGCGCTCGCGGCTCAGCTCGGTGACGACCTCGGGGACGGTGATGAACGGGTGCCCGCGGTAGATCCGCGCGAGCGCGCGCTGGTTCTGCGCCTCGAGCTCGTAGTCGAGCTCCTCGTGGATGCGCGAGCGGATCTCCTCGGCGGTCGTCCTGACGTCGAGGCCGGGGGCGACCGAGCGCATCAGGCGCAGGATCATCCCGAGGTTCTGCATGTCGGCCCGGACCGCCTCGGCGACCCGCGGGTACTGGACCTTGACCGCGACCTCGCGGCCGTCGTCGCGCAGGGTGGCGCGGTAGACCTGGCCGATCGAGGCGGCGGCGATCGGGGTCTCGTCGAACTCGGAGAAGACGTCGGACAGCCTCCCGCCGAGCTCGGACTCGATCACCTTGCGCATGTCGCTGAAGCGGACCTTCGGCGCGGCGTCGCGCAGGGCGCCGAGCTTGCGCTGGAACTCCTCGCGGTACTCCTCGGGGACCAGGCCGACGTCGAGGAAGCTCAGCACCTGGCCGAGCTTCATCGCCGCGCCCTTCATCGTCCCGAGCGCGGCCACGATCTGCTCGGCGGCCTCGATGTGGCGCTTCTCGAGCGCCGCCTTGCGGCCCTCCTCCGAGCGCGCGACGTTGGTCATCCTGGTGGCGACCTGGCGGGTGCCCTGGCCGGCGGCGAGGCGCCCGATCTTGGCCGACCGGGCGATCCGCGAGGTCGGGATGCGGTCCTTAGCCACGCTGGACTTGCGAGCCGCCGACGATGTCGTCGGAGCCGTCCTCGACCCAGCGGATCCAGGCCTTGTGGCCGCCGTCGTAGTCGTCGCCCCAGAGGACGAGCGTCGCCGGCTTGTCCCACACGGTGACCGGCTCGTCGCCCTCGGGATCCAGGCCGCGCCAGGTGCGGACGAACGAGTTCGTCTCGAGCTCGTCGGCGACCGTCGTCGGGTCGGTGTGGCCCGGGTGGATGCGCGTGCTCTCGGGGAGCTGCATCAGCACGTCCATGACGGAGGACCGCAGGTCGGCGTAGCCCGTGCTCCCGGGCGCGCGCACGCCGCCGACGGAGCCCTTGAACAGCGTGTCGCCGGTGAAGACGTCGGTGCCGGCGACCAGCAGCGCGAGCATGCCCGCCGTGTGCCCCGGGGTGTGGATCGCCTTGACCGGCAGGCCGCCGGCCTCGATCTCCGCCTCCGGTTCGAGATCGCCCGTGGTGCCCGCGACGCGCTCTTCCGGGTGGGCGAGCACCGTCAGATCGGGCCAGCGCTCCAGCAGCTCGCCGAGCTCGGACACGTGGTCGCCGTGGCGATGGGTCAGCAGGACGTGCGTCGGCGTCAGGTCGAGCTCCTCGGCCTTCTCGATCAACGGCTTCACCGGACCGCCGGCGTCGACGAAGAACGCCTCGCCTCCCGGGGCCGCGGCCACCAGGTAGGTGTTCGAGAGGTAGTCATCGTTCATGGAGCGCTCGACGATCATGGCTGTGAGCGTACGCTGCCAGGGTCATGGAGCTCATCCACACCTGCTACCGCATCGGCGACATCGACCGCTCCGTCGCCTTCTACGAAGCGCTCGGTTTCGAAGAGCGGAGCCGGATGCCGATCCGCGACGAGGCGATCAACGTCTTCATGGGCCTGCCGGGCGACGGCAACCGGCTCGAGCTGACCTACAACCACGGGGTCGACTCCTACGAGCTGGGGACCGGCTACAACCACATCGCCCTGACGGTCAGCGATCTCGACGACGTGCTGTCGTCGCTCTCCGACAAGGGCATCGAGCCGGAGCGGCCGCCGTACTCGGTGCGCGAGGGCGGCTCGCGGATCTGCTTCGTGCGCGACCCGGACGGCTACCGGATCGAGCTGATCGAGCGCCCCAGCGCCTGACGGATCGTCTCGGCGGTCTGCCGCGGGCGGCGGTGGACGTCCGCCCAGGTGAAGCGCAGGACGGTCCAGCCGGCGAGTTGCATGCGGTTCGACTGCGAGCGGTCGCGCTGGAACGCGTCGAGGGAGACGTGGGCGTCGTAGCCGTCGAGCTCCACGGCGACCCGCTCCGCCTCCCAGACGTAGTCGACCGGATGGCCGAACAGGTCCTTCTGGCCCTTCGGCTCCGGCAGGCGGAACCGTCGCACCAGCCGGATGAAGGCGTCGTCGAGCGGTGAGCTGGCGGGCGAGAGCTGCTCGAGCAGATCGTGGAGTGCCCGGCTCGGCCAGCGGGCGGCAGCAGCTCGCGTCGCGGCCAGGTCGAACAGCTTCAGGTACTGGGCTTCCCGGACGGCTCGGGTGAGGGAGTCGGCGTCCAGGACGTGCGCAAGGTCCGCCAGCGTCCGGGCGACGGTCGTCACCGGGATCCCGTCGCGGACGGTGACCTCGCCGTCGAGTGGCGCCCGATGGATGACGATGCCCGGTCGCTTGCGGTTCCCGGCGACGGTGACGTCCGGCTTCGGCCCCTCACCCCTCCGGATGCCCCAGAACGTCGCCCCGCTGCGGTGGCTCAGCGCCGCCCCGTCGCCGCACGCCAGCACGGCGCTTATCCAGCGGCCGCGGGCCGACGGCGCCTGATGGCCGACGGCGAACACGCCCCGATGCTCGCGGTGCAACCGGCCGGCCTGTACCGCCCGCCGCACGCCCGAGGCGCTGAACCCCGCCTCCAGGAGCTGCCGGATCGTCACCCGCCCGTGCTGCCGCGTCGCAAGCGCCGCGACCTTGTCGTATTTCGTTCGCATAGCCGACCGAAAGACGGCACGGACGCCGGGAGTCGGACCCGTCTAGGCTCGCGCCATGTCAGAGCGCCGCCAGGCGGTGATCGACCTCGGATCGAACTCGTTCCGGCTCGTCGTGTTCACCTGGCATGAGGACGGGACGGCGTCGTGGTGGAAGCGCACCGACGAGATCCACGAGGCCGTGCGCGTCGGCGCCGGGCTCGACGCCACCCATGCGCTGCAGGACGAGCCGATGGAGCGCGCGCTGCGCATGCTCGAGCTGTACGCGCACTTCTGCCGCGCGACCGGGATCACCGACGTGCGGCCGGTGGCGACGTCGGCGATCCGCGACGCGTCCAACCAGGCCGAGTTCCTCGAGGCGGCGCGGCGGCGCACGTGGCTCGAGGTGCGCGTGCTCGACCGCGAGGAGGAGGCCCGCTACGGCTACCTCGCCGCGGTCAACTCGACCACGCTGGCGGACGGCGTCGCGCTGGACATCGGCGGCGGCTCGATGCAGCTCACGCGCGTCGAAGGCCGGCTGCCGATGCAGACGCGCAGCTGGCGGATGGGCGCCGTGCGCATGACCGAGCGCTTCCTGGAGGGCAAGCGGACGTCGCCGAAGCAGATCAAGGCGCTGCGCGCGCACGTGGAGAAGAAGCTCGACGCGGCCGGCTGGGTCGCGGGCGCCGGCGGCATCGATGGCCGGCTCGTCGGCGTCGGCGGTGCCGTGCGCAACCTGGCCAGCGCCGCTCAGCTCGCCGCCGGGAAGCCGCTCTTCACCGTCCAGGGCGTGACGGTCACCCGCGACCAGCTGCAGGAGCTGATCGACCGCTTCGTCGAGCTGCCCGCCGCCGACCGCGGCGAGGTCGACGGCGTCAAGGCCGGCCGCGCCGACGTCATCCTCGCCTCCGCGGTGGTGATCGACACCGTGATGGAGATCGGCGGCTTCGACGCGATCGAGGCGACCGAGGCCGGGCTGCGCGAGGGCGTGTTCTTCGAGACCCTGCTCGAGGGCGCCGAGCCGCCCCTGTTCGACGACGTCCGGCGCGCGTCCGTGCTCAACCTCGCGGCGCAGTACCACCCCGAGTACGCGCACACCGAGCACGTCGCCGCGCTGTCGCTGGAGATGTGGGATGCGCTGGCCGAGAGCAAGCGCCACCCGGGCAACCCCGCCGAGCGCGAGCTGCTGTGGGCGGCGGCGATGCTGCACGACATCGGCACCGCGGTCGACTACGACGACCACCACAAGCACTCGCGCTATCTGGTGCTCAACGCCGGCCTGCCGGGCT
>JAXDHL010000325.1:0-3160 GCA_034664525.1 Solirubrobacteraceae bacterium | reverse complement strand
GAAGAAGTCAGTGGTCACTCGGGCTCCTTCGTGGCTGCTCACGTGTCGCAGGATACCTGGTGACCAATGGTCTAGCCGGTTCCCGCGTCGGCGGCGGCGATGGCGCGGTCGATCGCCGCCGCCGGTTGCTCCAGCGTCCGCCCGTGGCCAACCGCCAGGCGCGCGGGGTCGAGCGCACGCAGGCGCCGCACGCTCGTGAGCGCCGTCGGCCGGTGCCACGCGAGCAGCGCCATCAGCGGGAATGGCCAGCCCGGCTTGGCCGCCGTGGTGACGCCGCCCAGCGTGGCCAGCGCGTCGCCCGCGAACAGCGTGCCGTCGCGGGAATCGAAGAACGCGACATGGCCCGGCGAGTGGCCCGGCGATGCCACGACCAGCAAGGAGCCGACGGCATCGCCGTCGTCGAGCAGCCTCGTCGGCTGGGTCCTGACGGAGGGCAGCGGCCCGCGGATCCGCGCATCGGCCGGCTCGCCCGGCTCGGGACTTTTGTCATCGCGCAGCAGCTTGGCGTCGCGCCGCGAGACGAGGACCTCGACCCCCGGATACGAGGCGACGATGCGATCGAGGCCGCCGACGTGGTCGGGATGGGCGTGGGTGATCGCGACACGCCGCAGCGGCAGGCCGGTCGCCGCGATCGCGCGCCGGATCGCGCCGGCGTGCACGGCGAGCCCCGTGTCGATCAGCGTCAGGCCATCGCCGTCGGCGACGAGGTGGGCATTGATGCCGAGGCGTCGCACCGATGCAGTCGGTCCCTGGGTCATCTTCGTCTCCGTCTCGGTCTCCGTTTGTCCGTCAAGCTGTGCGACGGCTTCGGAGAGGCGGTCGCGGTCGGCGGACGCGCCGGGTCACAGCGCCGCCATGAGCGCGTCCGTGGCGCTCTGGCGCCGAGCGTAGGTCACGGCGTCGTCGAACGTCATCTGCCTGCCTTCTCCCCAGCATGAGTCGAAGCGTTCGTGATCGAGCATGGCGCGGACCTGGGTGACCGCATCGGCTTCCACGGTGAGCTCCAGGCCCGTGACCGTCAGGTCGAACCGTTCCCGCTGACGCTCGGCCCACCCCAGGAGCCGGGCGGCGCGCTCGGGCTCGTGGATGGCAGCGGTCCAGCCCAAGCCGCCGATGGCGGAGACGACGTTGAGGCGGTCGTCGAGCCGCAGGCCGACGGGCAGCGCATCGCCGAACTCCCGCTCCGCTTGGGCGAACTGGTTCTGAGCGACGTGAACCGTCGCGAGGTTGGTCAGCGCGAAGCCGATGCCGTGCGGGTTGTCCGTGCGGCGGCTCAGGTCCAACGCGGTCGCCAGCACGGCGGCGGCCTCATCGAACTGACCGTCGCGCATGGCGGCATCCCCGAGGTTGCTGAGGCTGATGGCTGCCAGGTGGTCGTTGAGGCCGCGCGCCAGGGTGGCGCTCTCGCCAAACAGCCGGCGGGACTGCTGCAGATCCCCGCGCTCGCTGGCCATCAACCCGAGCGCCATCGTCGCCCGCACGCGATAGATCGGGTCCGCGATACCGGGTGTCAAGCGCTCGAGCTCACCGGCAAACGGCTCGGCCTCCGTGTGGCGGCCTTGCATCGCGGCCAGGATGCAGGCGCCGCACAGCGCCAGCACCCGATCGGAACTTGGCTCGGTGCTGGCGGTGAGGGCTGCGGTCAGCCAGTCCCGGGCTTCGCTCATCGCGCCGCGGGCCTCCATGAAGTACCACAGACAGGCGGCCAGTCGCAGGGCCAGGCGCCGTTCGCCGGTGACCTGGGTCCATTTGACGGTGGCGCGGATGTTGTCGAGCTCGTCGCCCATCCGAGCAATCGCGACGTCCTGTCCTGGACCGTGGAACTCCCACACTTCGGCCTGCACAAGTTCGGCATGGAATTCTGCGCGCCGGCGGCAGGCCTGCTGCTCGTCGCCGCGTCGGCGTAGCCGTGAGAGCGCGAACTCCCGCACGGTTTGGAGCATCGAGAACCGCTGCTCCCCGCCACGTGACGTGCGCGACCCGGCGAGGCTGTACTCGACCAGCGTTTGTACCGCGTCGAGGGAGTCGAGATCGGGAAGGTCGGCCGCCAACGCCTGGGCGGCATCGAGCGTCCAGCCGCCGGGCATCACGGCCAGGCGTTCGAGCAGCCGCCGTTCCGGGTCGTCGAGGAGCTCGTGGCTCCACGCGATCGTGGCCTCGAGGCTGCGGTGCCGTTCCGGGAGATCGTGCGGTCCGCGCGACAGCAGCGCCAGGCTGCTCCTGAGTCGTCCGAGCATCGCGACGGGCCGGAGCATTCGGACCCTGGCGGCGGCCAGCTCGATGGCCAACGGCAGGCCGTCCAGGCGACGGCAGAGCTCGACGACCGCTTCGAGCTCGGCGTCACGGGCGGCGAACGTCGGATCCGTGGCGACGGCCCGTTCCACGAAGAGCTGGACCGCGGGTCCTGGACCCTCTGCGTCGCCGACCGCGAGCGGCGTGACCGGCACCTGCTGCTCGGCGCGCAGCCGTAGCGGGGCGCGCGAGGTGGCCAGGATCGAGACGCCGGGACAGCGGTCAAGCAGGACGCCGACCGGACGCGCCGCACCGTCGAGGTGCTCGAGGTTGTCGAGCACCACCAGCGCGCGGCGCCCCTGCAGATAGTGCACCACAGGATCGTCGGCCGTGGCGGAGGCGCCTTCACGCAGCCCGATCGCGTCACCAACGGCGGGAAGGATCCCTCCGTCGTCGGCGACCGAGACCAGCGAAACGAAGAACACGCCGCCGGCAGTGGCCGGCAGCATGCGCCACGCCACCTCCTGCGCCAGGCGCGTCTTGCCCGTCCCGCCCGGTCCGGTAAGGGTGACCAGACGGCTGTTCCCTTCCAGCGCCGCGACGATCGAGTCCATCTCAGCGTCGCGGCCGAACAGCGGCGTCGCCGGCAGCGCCAGATTCGTCGGCGCTCCCGCAGTTCGCAAGGGCGGAAACCGCTCGGGCAGCCCGTCGAGGATCAGCTGGCACAGCGCGACGGGTTGGGCGATGTCCTTGAGCACGTGCTCGCCGAGGTCCAGTACGGACACCCGGCCACCAGACCTATCGTCGACTGCTCGTGCGACAGCGGCCGACAGCAGCACCTGGCCACCGTGGGCGGCCGAGCAGATGCGCGCGGCCTCATGCACGACCAGGCCGACGTACCCATGCTCGACGTGGGTCGGCCGGCCTT
>JAXDHL010000324.1:0-3729 GCA_034664525.1 Solirubrobacteraceae bacterium | reverse complement strand
CCTGACATCGTCGCCTGGAAGAACCACGTCGCACGTGAGATGCTCGACCCGCAGCACCCAAACCGGCTGAAATTCCCGGAAGGGATGACGTCAGGCCTGTACAAGTACATCGTGTTCACGCCGATCGCACGCTCGACGGGGAAGGTGTACGACATGCCGTGCCACAGGATCATGGGGACTGGAGACGACTTGCCGAACACCGACTGGGTCGCCGAGAACCACTGGTGCGCGCCGCTCTACTACCGGCCCGGGGCCGGCGATCTGGAGCGCGGGCGAGGCGAGTTCCGATGAGCCGCGTCCTGGTGACCGGCGGCGCCGGGTTCATCGGCTCGCACGTGGTCGACGCGCTGCGGCGCGCCGGGCACGAGGCGGTCGTCTACGACCAGCGCCCGTCGCCCTGGCACGACCGCCGCGTGGTCGAGACCGTGATCGGCGACCTGTGCGACACCGCCCGGCTGCAGGACGCGCTCGAGGGCTGCGATGCGGTCGCGCACCTCGCCGCCGCCGCCGATGTGGACGAGGTGGCCGCCGACCCGCTGGCCGCCGAGCAGTGCAACGCGCGCGGGACCGCCTGCGTGCTGCAGGCCGCCAAGGACGCCGGGGTGCAACGCGTCATCTACGCGTCGACGATCTGGGTCTACTCCGACGTCGAGGCCGCGCACGTCGACGAGGACACGCCGCTGCTGCCGCCGGCGCACCTCTACACGGCGACCAAGCTGACCGGCGAGCTGTACTGCCGCTCCTACCGCGAGCTCTACGGCCAGGAGAGCGTCGTGCTGCGGTTCGGGATCCCGTACGGCCCGCGCGCCCGGCCCGCGGCCGTCGTCCCGGCGTTCGTCGGCCGCGCCCGCCGCGGCGAGGCGCTGACGATCGCCGGCGACGGCGCCCAGACGCGGCGCTTCGTCTACGTCGAGGATCTTGCCGACGGCGTCGTCCGCGCGCTGCGGCCCGAGGCCGCGAACCGGACGTACAACCTGGTCGGCGCCCGCGACGTCTCGATCCGCGAGGTGGCGGAGACGGTCGGCTCGGTGGTCGGCGGCGTCGAGATCGCGTTCGGCCCCGGCCGCGCCGGGGACTTCAAGGGCGCCGAGATCAGCGGCGCCCGCGCCGAGGCCGAGCTCGGCTGGACGCCGGTCACCGCCTTCGACGAGGGCGTCCGCCGCTACGTCGACTGGATCGAGGAGACCGAGCACGTGCCCGCGCCGCGCCAGCGGCTGGCCGACGCGCTGCCGAGCGCCGGCCGCGTCCTCGGCCCGGTCGCGCTCGCGTCGCTCGTCGTGGCCTCGATCGCCGCGGCCGGCTCGATCGACGATCTGGCCGACAAGGCGCCGGTGGCCGTCTTCACCGCGGTGCTCGGCCTGCCGATCGCGCTCGTGGTCCGGATGGACCGCGGGGCGGCGGTCACGCGGCGGGTCGGCTCCGTGCTGCTGGGCTTCGCGGTCGTGCTGCTCGTGCTGCTGCTGCTGCCGCTGCCGGACGGCGGGCCGATCCACGGCCACCCCGGCGTGACGCTGCTGCTCGTCGCCTCCGGCGCGGTCTCCGGGGTACTCGCGGAGGGCGGCCCGGTCCCGGCGTGGCGCGAGCGCCTGTCCGACTAGCGGCTGAGGATGCGGTCGAGCGCTGCGGCCGTGGCCTGCCACGAGCCCGGCGCGCTGTAGGCGTCGGAATCGTGCAGCAGGACGACGTCCCGCGGGCGCAGCGGACCGTCGCGCAGGACGCGCGCGGCGATCGTCCCCGGCGTGGCGCGGCGGGTCCAGTCGCGGCCCCAGCGGGTCCACAGCTGCAGCGTCCAGCCGCGGCGGTGGACCTCGGGCAGCGTCGCGGTCGTGAGGATCCCGTACGGCGGCCGGTACAGCCGCGGCTCGTCGCCCGTCGCGGTCGTGATGGCGGCGTGGGCGCGGTCCAGGTCGGTGCGGAAGCCGCACGCGGTGACGCGCAGCAGGTTGCGGTGCCGGTGGCAGTGGACGCCGATCTCGTGACCGCGGGCGAGCACCTCGCGGGCCAGGCCGGGGTCGCGCTCGACCTGCTCGCCGACGAGGAAGAAGAGGGCCTTGGTCCCCGCCGCGTCGAGGCGGTCCAGCACCGCCGGCGTCCCCTGCGCATGCGGGCCGTCGTCGAAGGTGATCAGCGGCGCCGGCCCGCCGGGCCGGTCGCACTGGACCCGGTAGGCGCGGGCGATCGGCGGGACGACCGCCGCGAGGGCGGGCACGGGCCAGGTCAGGGCGGCGGCGGCGCGCATGCCTGACATGGTGCCAGCGGGGATCGCCGTCGCGGCGGCTGCCGCGATCGCGTTCGAGGTGTCCTACGTCCTGCAGGCGCTCGAGGCGCGCTCGGCGCCGAAGGATTCGCTGCCCGCGAAGGGTCTCGCCGCGCTCGCCCGGCGACGGCGCTGGCTGGCCGGGCTCGCACTCGCGGTCGTCGGCGGCGCGCTGCAGGTCGTGGCCCTGCGACTGGCGCCGCTGACCGTCGTCCAGCCGGCGCTGGCGCTCGGGATCGTCGCGCTCGTGGCGGCCGGCGGGCGGGTGCTGGGCGAGCCGGCGAGCCGGAGCGACGTGCTGGCGGCGCTCGCGCTCTCCGGCGGCATCGTGCTGCTCGGCATCGCCGGCTCCCGCCTCGGCACGGGGGCGCCGAGCCGCACCGGCACCGCGATCGCCGTCGTGGCGCTGGGCATCCCGGTGGTGTGCGCGATGGTGCTGCGCGGTGCGCCGCCCTGGCTGCTGCTCGCGGCGGCCGGCGCCGGCGACGTGCTGGCCGCGATCGCGGCCAAGCGCTTCGCCGACGCCTGGGGCAGCGCACCGCTGCTCGTGAGCGTGGGCTGGGTGTTGCTCGGCGCCGGCGGGGTCGCCGGCGCGCTGGCGTCGGAGATGTCGGCGCTGCGCACGTGGCCTGCGACCCGGGTCGGGCCGTTCGTGGTCGCCTGCCAGACGGCGGTGCCCGTCCTGCTCGCCCCGGTGGTGGCCGGCGAGCGCTGGGGGCCCGAGACGCCGCTGGTGCTGGTCGGCCTGGCGATCGTCGTCGCGGCCGCCTCGCGGCTGGCGATCTCAGCCCGTCTGCTGGAGCCGCGCGACGAAGCCGATCACGACGTCGGCGGCGCGCGGAAGGTCGCGCCATGAGGCGTCGCGCTCGCGCGGGTGGGCGAGCGCGTCGCGCAGCGCGGCGGCGAGCGCCGGCCGGTCCGGGGCCACGGCGGCCAGGCCGGTCGCCGCGAACGCGCGGTTGTTGACGCGGATGTGCCCGCGGCCCCAGCCGTAGGAGATCGTCCGGCAGCCGCAGATCGCCGCCTCGAGCACCGTCAGGCCGGCCGTCGAGTGCACGAGCACGTCGGCTGCGGCCATCAGCTCCGGCATGCGGTCGGTGAAGCCGAGCGGGCGGACGCGCGCGTCGCGGACGTGGCGCTCCGCGACGCGTGCACGCAGGCCCTCGTTGGTCCCGCACAGGACCAGCACGCCGGCGGCACCGGCCGCCAGCGCCTCCTCGACGGCGCCCTCCACGTCGCCCACCCCCCAGCCGCCGCCCGACACCAGCACGACGGCGCCGTCGGCGGGCAGGTCGAGCGCCCGGCGGGCGTCGGCGCGCGACGGCGGGTCGTCGAAGCCGCGCGGGTTGAACCCGCGCACCGCGACCGCCTCCTGGCCGGTGATCGCCCGCACCTCCGGCAGCGACTCCGGGTGGGTGACCAGGTGCAGGTCGACGCCGGGGTGCGCCCAGAAGTGCAGGGCGGCGAGATCG
>JAXDHL010000323.1:0-6801 GCA_034664525.1 Solirubrobacteraceae bacterium | reverse complement strand
GCAGCACGCGCTGGGAGAACAGGGCGCCGTGCGTGAGCTCGAGGTTGCGCTTCACCCGGTCCTCGTGGACCACCATCCCGCCGACCACCCGCGTGGCGAGCGACTGCGCGTAGTCGAGCAGGATCGTGGCGTCGGGCAGGATCACCCGCTCGGCGCCGGAGTGCGAGATGTCGCGCTCGTGCCACAGCGCGACGTTCTCGACACCCGCCTGCGCGTAGCCGCGCAGCACGCGCGCCAGGCCGGTGATGCGCTCGCTGGTGATCGGATTGCGCTTGTGCGGCATCGCGCTCGAGCCCTTCTGGCCGGCGCGGAACGGCTCCTCGACCTCGCGCACCTCGGTGCGCTGGAGGTGGCGGATCTCGGTCGCGAAGCGCTCCAGGCCGGCGCCCGCGAGCGCGATCGCCTGCAGCAGCTCGGCGTGGCGGTCGCGCGGGACGACCTGCGTGGAGACCGGCTCCGCCCGCAGGCCGAGCGGCTCCAGGACGCGGGCCTCGTACTCGGGCGAGTGCGACGCGTAGGTCCCGACCGCGCCCGAGATCGCCCCGTAGGACGCCTGCTCGAACGCCCGCTCCAGGCGCCGGCGGTTGCGGTCGGCCTCCAGCGCGTAGCCCGCCAGCTTGAGCCCGAACGAGGTCGGCTCGGCGTGGACGCCGTGCGTGCGGCCGACGCAGATCAGGTCCGCGTGCTCGCGCGCGCGGGCGACCAGCGCGTCGGCCAGCTCGCGCGCGCCGGCGATGATCGGGACCGCCGCCCGCTTGAGCTGCAGCGCCAGCGCCGTGTCCAGCACGTCGGATGAGGTCAGGCCGAAGTGGATCCAGCGGCCGGCCTCCCCCGCAGAGGCCGACAGCACGTCGACGAACGCGGCGACGTCGTGGTCGGTGATCGCCTCGCGCTGCTTGACCGCCTCGACGGTGAACGTCGCGGCGCGGATCGCCGCGAGCTCGTCCGCGGTCGGCGCGTCGGGCGGCTCGAGCGCCGCCGCGGCGGCGACCTCCACGTCGCGCCAGGCGGTCATGCGGGCCTCGTCGGTCCAGATGGCCCCGAGCTCGGGGCGGGTGTAGCGCGCGATCACCCGCCCCAACCTACCTCTCGGCCACGGCCGGCACCCTCGCCGCCCGGAGGGCCGGCCGCGCGGCGAAGACCGCCGTCGCGACCGCGAGCGAGAGCATCAGCGCCGAGCCGGTCAGCGCGTCCGAGATCCCGCCGGCGAGGCCGTGCGCGCCGGCGAACACCGTGATCAGGATGGCGAGCCCGAGCGATCCGCCGACCTGGTGCGCGACATTGACCAGCCCGGATGCCGCCCCGGCGTCCTCGGGGTCGACGCCCCGGATCCCGGCCGCGGTCAGCGGCGCCAGCGAGACGCCCATGCCGAGCCCGAAGACCACCATGCCGAGCGCGACGCCGGGGAGGTAGCCGGTGTGCGCGCCGACGCGGCTCAGCGCCAGCGTGCCCGCGAAGGCCAGCACCAGGCCGCCGATCAGCAGCCGCCGCTCGCCGAACCGCGGCGTCAGCGCGGGCACGATCCGGCCGGCCGCGAACATCACGACGGTCATCGGCAGGAACGCCAGGCCGGCGCCGAGCGCCGAGTAGCCCGCGATGCCCTGCAGCCACTGCGTCAGGAAGAAGAAGCTCGAGAAGTTCGCTCCGACGACGAGCATCCGGATCACGAGCGCCGACGTGCGCTCGCGGTCGCCCAGCAGCCGCAGCGGGACGATCGGCTGGGCGGCACGCCGCTCGACGACCACGAACGTCGCCAGCAGGACCAGGCCCGACGCGAACGCCGCCACGGTGCCGGGGTCGCCCCAGCCGTCGGACGCCGCACGCACGAAGCCGTAGACGAGCGCGCCGACGCCGAAGGTGGACGACGCGGCGCCGCCGAGGTCAAAGCGCCCGGTCGCGCGGGCGGTCTCCGGCAGGTGCCGCGGGGCGAGCCAGATCAGCGCGGCGCCGACCGGGAGGTTGATGAGCAGGCCGAGCCGCCACGAGACGGCCGCGGTGAGCAGCCCGCCGAGCACGAGGCCGACGGACCCGCCGGCGGCCGACACGGCGGCGAACCAGGAGATCGCGCGCACGCGCTCGAGCCCCCCGGTGAAGGTGACGGTCAGCAGCGTCAAGGCGGCCGGCGCGGCGATCGCCGCCCCGACGCCCTGCAATGCGCGCGCCGCGAGCAGCATCCCGGCCGACTGCGCCAGGCCGCCGGCCAGCGACGCCAACGTGAAGACGCCGATGCCGGCCGCGAACGTCCGCCGGCGCCCGAGCAGGTCGCCCGCCCGCGCGCCGAGCAGCAGCAGGCCGCCGAAGACGAGCGTGTAGGCGTTCTGCACCCACGACAGCGTCGTGGTCGAGAAGCCGAGGCCGTGCTCGATGCTCGGCAGCGCGGTGAGGACGATCGAGACGTCCAGCACGATCATCAGCTGGCAGGCCAGGACGATCAGCAGCACGGGCGTCTTTGAGGAATCGTGCGCGGGCACGGCGATGCGGGCCGGCGCGCGCCGGGTCAGGAGGGCAGGCATGGGGCCCTTTCGGGTCGAAGGCTTGAACCGCACCGAAGTGGAGGTACACTCCGGTTGTAGACCTGAGCATAGCGGAGGCTGCCTCCGCTTTCAACCCGATGGCCGCACCCGACACCACCAGCCTGGTCCGCCGCCCCAAGCGCGCCGACGCCGCCCGGAACTTCGACAAGCTGCTGGAGGCCGCGCGCGCCGCGTTCGCCGAGGACGGCTCGGACGCGAACCTGGAAGACATCGCCCGCCGCGCCGGCGTCGGCATCGGAACCCTCTACCGCAACTTCCCCACTCGCCGCGACCTGCTGGAGGCCGTCTACTTCGACGAGGTCGACGGCCTGAGCCGCGCCGCCGTGGGGATCGTGGACCTCGAACCGTGGGACGCGCTCGCCGCCTGGCTGCACCACTTCGCCGGCTACACCGCGACCAAGCGCGCCGTCGCCCAGGAGCTGTTCGCCTACGCCGATCGCGACTCCGAGGAGTACCGGGCGTCACGCGCCGTGGTGACCGGCACGGGTGAGGCGCTCGTCACCCGCGGCCAGCAGGCCGGCGTCGTGCGCCCGGACATCTCGTTCCTCGAGGTCGGCCGGCTCGTGAGCGCCGCGGCCGCGATCCCCGGCGCGGACGAGGCGGAGGTCGCCCGCATGGTCGACCTCGTGCTCGACGGCCTGCGCCCGCGCGCCGAAGCGCCGTAACGAGTGCCATCGACATAGACCGTTGGATTTCGCGGCCTCCCGGGGTCTGTATTGGAAACGCGGCAGCGATGTCGCGCGACCAATCGATCGGGATCTTCCAACAGGAGTGATCGAAATGAGACAAGTCATGGTCCGCTACAAGGTCAAGCCCGAGCGGGCGGCGGAGAACGAGGCGCTCGTCCGCGCCGTGTACGACGAGCTGGAGCGCACCGAGCCCGGCGGGTTGCACTACGCGACCTTCCAGCTGGGCGACGGCGTCAGCTTCGTGCACATCGCGTCGACCGAGACCGTGGACGGGACGAACCCGCTGTCGCAGGTGGAGGCGTTCAGGCAGTTCCAGGAGCACATCCAGGACCGCTGCGACGAAGCCCCGGTCGTCACCGAGCTGCGCGAGATCGGCTCGTTCCGCCTCTTCACCCGATGATCGGTGGATCCAGGCTTAATCGCCGAGCACGGACAGGAAGGCTCCGACGATGTGCGGGTCGAACTGCGTCCCGGCGCAGCGCTCGAGCTCCTGTCGAGCGAGCTCGTGCGTGAGCGGCGCCGGCCGGTAGGGGCGGGCGGCGGTCATCGCCTCGTAGGCGTCGGCGACGGCGAGGATCCGCGCCTCGAGCGGGATCGCCTCGCCACAGGTGCCGTGCGGGTAGCCGCCGCCGGCCCAGCGCTCGTGGTGGGCGAGCACCCAGCCGGCGACGTCGCGCAGGCCGGCGTGCTTGAGGATCCGCGCGCCCACCTCGGAGTGCCGGCGCACCTCCTCCCACTCGGCGTCGGCCAGCGCCCCCGGCTTGTGCAGGATCGCGTCGGCGACCGCGAGCTTGCCGATGTCGTGCAGCACGCCGGCGATCCGCATGCGCTCGACCCGCTCGGCCTCGAACCCGAGCCGGATCGCCACCGCCTGCGCGTAGCGCCCGACCGTCTGGGAATGCCGGGCGGTGCCCGCGTCGCGCAGGTCGAGCGTCTCCGCCAGCAGCAGGACGGCGGACAGATGGTGCGCCTCGCGCCCGTCGTTGCGGCCGAGCGCCTCGATCAGCGGCTCGAGGGTCACCGGGTCGTAGAACACGACGCGGTCGCGGCCGAGTCGCTTGGCGGCATGCAGCGCGCGGGTCGCCGCGCGCAGCAGGCCGTCGGCGTCGGTGATGCCGTCGCCGGAGACCGCGATCCCGGCCGACAGCGTGAGACCCCACGGGACCGACGACGCGTCCGCCGCGTCGCGGCGCAGCGCCTCCGCGGCGAGCCGGGCGCCGACGGCGTCCACGCGCGGCAGCACGAGCGCGAACTCCTCGCCGCCGAGCCGGGCGCCGATGCCGTTCGGCGGCAGCGTCTGGCGGATCGCGGTCGTGATCTCGCGCAGCACCCGATCGCCGGTCTCGTAGCCGAGCTCGTCGTTGATGCGCTTGAACGCGTCGGCATCGGCGACCACCAGCGCCACGCCGGTGTCGCCCGCCTCGGCGATCGCCCGGTTGATCGCGGCGTGCAGGTTGCGGCGATTGCGCAGGCCGGTCAGTGGGTCGTGCTCGGCCAGGTGGCGCAGGCGCTCGCGCTGGGAGGCGGCCTCGATCGCGCTCGCGGCCTGGTTGGCGAACGCCCGCAGCGTGCCCAGGCGCTCGCGCGTCGGGAGCAGCCGGTCGGCCGGGTCGTCGGGCCAGATCGCGCCGATCATGCGCCCGTCCTCGCCGTGCAGCGGGACCAGCAGCCAGTGGTGGTCCCACGCGTGCGGGCCGCGGCCGTTGCGCGTGGAGGAGTAGATCGCCCGCAACCGCTCGGACACGCGCGCGTGCGCTTCCCCCCGCGTGAGCAGCACGCAGCCCTCCTGCCCCAGCGCGGGGTCGAGCACGGAGCCCAGGTCCTCCAGCGACCACATGCCGCTCGGCTCGCCCTCCGGCCACCCGACCGACGCCGTCGTGCGCAGCAGCCGGGCGTCGTCGAAGAGCAGGACGGCCACCCGCTCGAAGCCGAGCGCGTCGCGGATGCCCTCGCAGACCGCGCCGGCGATCCCGGTGTGCGAGCGCTCCGACGTCAGCCGTGACGAGACCCGCAGCAGCTCCTGGACGTCGGCGCGGTGCCGCGACGCCGCCTGGGCGTGCTGGGCGGACTCGATGACCATGCCGGCCTGGGCGGCGACCGCGGCCAGCACGTCGAGGTCGCGATCGGTCGGGCGGCGCCCGGAAGCCGGCTCGTCGACCGACATGATCCCGAGCACCACCCCGGCCGACGAGCGCAGCGGCACGAACAAGGCGTCCTCGGCCCGCCAGGCGTGCGGGTCGTCGGAGGGCTCGACGTCGGGGGTGTAGGAGATGGCGATCGCCGAGTCCCAGTCGAACGCGCCGTCCGGGATGAAGTACGCGCCGCGGCGGGCGAAGCGCTCGTCGATCAGCAGCGCCCACTCCTCGGCGGGCGAGGTGACCCCGAGCAGCGTCTCACGCGCGCGGTCGGAGCCGTGGACGACCATCACCTCGAAGTCGTGGAACGCCGGGCGGTAGAGGTTGATCGCCACGGTCGCGACCCGCATCGACGCCGCGATCGAGGCCGCCACGGCGTGCAGGGTCGGCTCCAGGTCCGGTCCGGTCCGCAGCGCAGCGGCGACGGCGAGCAGCCCGTCCAGCGGAGAGGCCGGGATCGGCTTGAGCAGGGATGACACGGTGTCGGCCAAAGCGCAGCAGACCGCTGATCAGGCGGTCGCAACCGGTATCGGCGGCTTGCGCGTTCCCTTGAGCCCCATCCCCCCGGCGGGCGCTCACGCGATCCTTCCGGTCAGCTGGTGAGGATGCGGGCGGCGAGGTGCGCGGCGTTGCGCGCGTTGTCGAGGCCGACCGCCGCGACGGGCACGCCCGGCGGCATCTGGACGACCGACAGGATCGCGTCCAGCCCGCCCGCGGCGGACAGCCGGCTGGACAGCGGGACGCCGATCACCGGCAGGTCGGTGTGGGCGGCGGCGACGCCCGGCAGCGCGGCGGACAGCCCGGCCCCGGCGATGATCACCCGCAGCCCGCGCATGCGCGCGTTGCGGCAGTAGTCCGCGACCATCTCCGGGTCGCGATGCGCCGACATGACGCGGATCTCGTACCGGATCCGGTACTCCTCGAGCACCTTCCCGGCCTTCTCCATCTCCTCCATGTCGGACTTCGAGCCCATGATGATGCCGACGCGCGGGGCGTCGACCTCGATGCCCTCGAGCTCGGCCGGGGCGGTCTGGGTCTGGGGCTCGCCCATCAGGAGGCGATGTCGCGCCGCAGCTGGCGGCCATCGAAGGCGATCATGTCGGCGGCAGCATACGCGGCCTCACGGGCGGAACGGGCGTCGTCGCCGAGCGCGGTCACGTTGAGGACGCGACCGCCCGCCGTGACGATCGCGCCGTCGCGCTCGGCGGTTCCGGCGTGCACGATCTCGGCCGACGCGGCCGCCTCGTCGAGGCCGCTGATGACATCGCCCGACGACGAGCTCGCGGGGTAGCCGCCGGAGGCGAGCACCACCGTGACCGCGCTGCGCGGGTCCCACTCGAGGTCGACGCCGGCCAGGCCGCCGGGCTCGCTCGCGCGCGTGAGCAGGTCGAGCAGGTCCGACCGCAGCCGCGGCAGGACGACCTGCGTCTCCGGGTCCCCGAA
>JAXDHL010000322.1:0-2949 GCA_034664525.1 Solirubrobacteraceae bacterium | reverse complement strand
GCGCGAGCTTCGAGCATACGAGCTCGAGCTTGCGCTCCTGCGCGTCCTCGAGCGGCTCGTCGTCGCGCGCGAAGACCGCGCACGAGTAGGTCATCGAGGCGTCGAGGAAGAGCGCGAAGAAGTCGTTCGAGACGTCGTAGTGGTGCGTGACGGCGCGCTTGTCGCGCGCGATCGAATGCCGCCTCCCGCGCGGTCGCAGCTCGACGGCCGGCGGAGCGGGCGGCAGCGCCGGGCCATGCGCCCGCAGCGCCGCCAGCATCAGGCGCCGCCGATCCGCGCCGCCGAGCGGCGGCGGCGCCCACGTCGCCAGCAGATCGATCACCGCGTCGAGGTCCGCCAGCTCGAGCTCGCCGCTGACGTACGCGCGGCCGAGCCCGAGCTGGCCCGGCGCGCGGAGGGCGTGGCCGAGGGCACGCCGCGAGCGCACCCGGAATCGCGCCTCGGATGGGCGGGTCGCGGGGGTGCTCGCGCCGTCCCACCATTCGATGGCGAACGGGCGGTCCGGCAGGAGCCGCTCGATCTCGTGGCGCAGCGGGGCGGTGCTCATCGGTCGCGACGGCCCACAGGATCGCGCGCCGCCTAGATCGGCATATTCACACAGAACACTCACGGCTTGGCACACGGGGGTGCGTCGTCGTCTGGCGTGGCGGCGGGCACCTCATCCGAGCGAGCTGCGGCGGTCGCCGGCCCACATTCCGGAGCGAAAGGCCCTAAAGCTGGTCGGGAAAGCCGGTATTTGGTACAACCGGCAGCATGCCCTGGACCCCGGATCCCACCTTCTATCCGTCGCCTCGCAGCGCGGCCGCCGCTCCGCGCGAGGAGTACGCCTACGTCGTGACGCTCAACGAGGCCGGCACGGGCGCCGTGGTCGACGGCGCGACCGGCGAGCCGAAGCCGGACGCGCTGACCGTCGTCGACCTCAAGCCAGGATCGCCGACCTACGGGCAGACCGTCGGTCGCCTCGACATGCCCAACGTCGGCGACGAGCTGCACCACTTCGGCTGGAACGCCTGCTCGAGCGCGCTGTGCCCGTGGGCCCCGCATCCCCACGTCGAGCGCCGGTACCTGCTGGTCCCGGGGTTGAAGTCCTCCCGGATCCATGTCGTCGACGTCAAGGATGATCCGCTGCAGCCGAGGCTCGTCAAGGTCATCGAGCCCGAGGAGCTGCACCGGAAGATCGGCTACTCGCGGCCGCACACGTCGCATTGCGGGCCCGAGGGGCTCTACGTCTCCGCGCTCGGCGCCCCGGACGGGGACGGCCCGGGTGGCGTCTTCCTGATGGACCACGAGACGTTCGACCTCAAGGGCCAGTGGGAGATCGACCGCGGTCCACAGCGGCTCGCCTACGACGTGTGGTGGAACATCGGCTACGACACGCTGCTCACCAGCGAGTGGGGCACGCCGAGCATGATCGAGGACGGCGTCCAGGCCGAGCTGCTGCTCAACGGCCAGTACGGCCACCACCTGCACGTCTGGGACCTCAAGCGGCGCCGCCACCTGCAGGCGATCGACCTCGGGCCCGAGCAGCAGATGGTGCTCGAACTGCGACCCGCGCATGACCCGCGCAAGGCCTACGGCTTCGTCGGCGTCGTGGTCTCGACCGCCGACCTCAGCGCCAGCGTCTGGATGTGGGAGCGCGTCGACGGCCACGTCGAGGTGCGCAAGGTGATCGAGATCCCGGCTGAGCCGGCCGAGCCCGACCGGCTGCCGCCGGTCATCCAGCCGTTCTCCGCCGTGCCGCCGCTCGTCACCGACATCGACCTCAGCGTCGACGATCGCGACCTCTACGTCTCGTGCTGGGGCACCGGCGAGCTCAAGCGCTTCGACGTCAGCAACCCGCGCAGCCCGCGCGAGACCGGCAGCGTGCGGCTCGGCGGCATCGTCCGCGAGGCGCCGCATCCGGCGGCGGGCGCGCTGCAGGGCGGCCCGCAGATGGTCGAGGTGTCGCGCGACGGCCGCCGCGTCTACCTCACGAACTCGCTGTACGCGAGCTGGGATCGCCAGTTCTACCCGAGCGGGATCAAGGGCTGGATGGTCAAGCTCGACGCGCCCGAAGGCGGGGGGCTGACCGTCGACCCGGACTTCTTCGTGGAGTACGACGGCGAGCGCCCGCACCAGGTGCGCCTGCAGGGCGGCGACGCGAGCTCCGACTCCTACTGCTTCCCGTGAACCACACGGCGGAATGGGTGACGCTCGCCGGGCTCGGGGCCTACCACGGCCTCAACCCGGCGATGGGCTGGCTGTTCGCCGTCTCGCAGGGCCTCCAGCAGGGCGAGCGCCGCGCCGTCACCCGGTCGTTCCTGCCGATCGCGATCGGTCACGAGGGCTCGGTCGTCGTGGTCGCCGTGCTGGTCCTCGGCCTGGGCGTCATCGCCGATCCCGGCGTCCTGCACTTCGCCGCGGGTGCGGTGCTGATCGGCTTCGGGATCTTCCGCTTCGTGCGGCCGCGCTGGCATCCGCGCTGGACGACGATGCGCGTCAACCGGCGCGAGCTCACGCTGTGGGCGTTCCTGATGTCGAGCGCGCACGGGGCCGGGCTGATGGTCGCGCCGATCCTGCTCGGCGGGGCGACCGCCGGTGCCGCCGACGGCCACGACCTCGCGATGGCCGGCGAGGCCCCCGTGCTCGCCGTGGCCGTCGGCGTCGGCCTGCACCTGCTCGCCATGGTCTCCGTGATGGCCGTCGTGGCCACGGTCGTCTATCTCAAGGTCGGCGTCGAGATCGTCCGGCGGGCGTGGATCAACACCGAGGCCCTGTGGGCCGCCGCCTTCGTGGGCGCCGGCGCCATCACGTTCTTCACGTAGCGCGCGGGCGCGCGTCGTGAAGCGGTCATGCCGGCCCGCTGCGCAGCACGACCGACTTCGTCTCGGTGTAGAAGTCGAACGCCTCCACGCCGTGCTCCTTGCCGTACCCGCTGGACTTCCAGCCCCCGAACGGCAGCTCGTCGTA
>JAXDHL010000321.1:0-2896 GCA_034664525.1 Solirubrobacteraceae bacterium | reverse complement strand
GGGATGATCCCCTCGAGCTCGGCCAGCCGCCGGAACGTCGCCAGCGCGTCGGCGTCGGTGACGGCGACGTAGCTCGCACGGCCGGAGTCGCGCAGCCAGGCGTGCTCGGGGCCGGTGCCGGGATAGTCGAGGCCGGCGGAGACCGAGTGGGCCTCGAGGATCTGGCCGTCCTCGTCCTGCATGATCGCCGAGTAGGAGCCGTGCAGGACGCCGCCGCGCCCGCCGACGGTCAGCGGGGCGCCGTGGCGCGGGGTGTCGATCCCGTCGCCGGCGGCCTCGACGCCGATCAGCTCGACGCCCGCGTCGTCCGCGAACGGGATGAACGTCCCGATCGCGTTCGAGCCTCCGCCGACGCACGCGATCACGCGCTTGGGCAGCCGGCCCTCGGCCTCGAGCACCTGGCGGCGCGCCTCGTCGCCGATCACGCGCTGCAGGTCGCGCACGATGACCGGGAACGGTGCCGGCCCGACGGCCGAGCCGATGATGTAGTGCGTGTCGCCGACGTTGGCGACCCAGTCGCGAATCGCGGCCGAGACCGCCTCCTTGAGCGTCCGCGCCCCGGCCTCGACCGGTTCCACACGGGCGCCCAGCAACTCCATGCGCTGGACGTTGGGCAGCTGGCGGCGGATGTCCTCGGCGCCCATGTAGACGATGCACTCGAGGCCGAGCAGCGCGCAGGCGGTGGCGGAGGCGACGCCGTGCTGGCCGGCCCCGGTCTCGGCGATGATCCGCGTCTTGCCCATGCGGCGGGCGAGCAGGCCCTGGCCGAGCGCGTTGTTGATCTTGTGCGCGCCGGTGTGGTTGAGGTCCTCGCGCTTGAGGTAGATCGGGCGACCGGCCTCCTCGGAGAGCCGGCGGGCGCGATAGAGCGGGCTCGGGCGGCCGACGTAGTCGCGCAGCAGCCCGTCGAGCTCGGACCGGAACCCGGCGTCGCCCCAGGCCTGCACCCAGGCGGCCTCGAGCTCGGCGAGCGCCGGCATCAGGGTCTCGGGGACGTACTGGCCGCCGTAGGGGCCGAAGCGATGCTGCACGGCCATCAGACCAGGGCGCCGTTCGCGGCCTCGAAGAACGCGCGCAGCTTCGCCGGGTCCTTGACGCCGGGCGACGCCTCGGTGCCCGAGGCGACGTCGACCGCGTAGGGCTGCAGCTCGGCGATCCCCTCGGCGACGTTGTCGGGGGTCAGCCCACCGGAGAGGATCAGCGGCACCTTGGCCTGGCGCCGGCGCACGAGCGACCAATCCCAGGTCTGCCCCGACCCGCCCTCCAGGCCGTCGACGCGGGCGTCGAAGAGGTGGAAGTCCACGAAGCGGAAGCGATCGGTGTCCTGCACGTCGGCGGAGGAGCCGATGCGGAACGCGCGGACGACCGCGACGCCGGTCCGGCGGTGGACCTCGGTGCAGAACGACGGGCCGACGTCGCCGTGCAGCTGGACGGCGCTGAGGCCGATGCCGGTGACGGCTGAGGCGACCTCGTCGAGCGTCGGATCGACGAACACGCCGACGGTCTCGACCTTGCGGCGATGGCGAGCGACGATGCCGGCGGCGACCGCCGGGTCGGCGGCGCGCGGCGAGCCGTCCCAGAGGATGAAGCCCAGCGCCCAGGCGCCGAGCTCGACCGCCAGCTCGGCGTCCTCGGGACGCGTGATGCCACAGACCTTGACGCGGGTCACGCGCCCAAGGCTAGGTGACGGCTACTGGCCCGCGCCGGCGGGGCGGTTGCCCAGCGTGACGTCGACCATGCGGTCGCGCCCGCCGCGCCTGACGGTGAGGCTGACCGTGTCCCCGGGCCGGTGGGCCGCGAGCGCCCGGCGCAGGTCCTCGGTGCTGCTCGTCGGCCGGCCGTCGACGGCCGTCACGACGTCGCCGCCGACCGCCAGCTGCTCGCCTGAGCTCAGCGTGACGCCGCGATCGCCGGGGGCGATCCCGGCGCGCGCGGCCGGGCCGCCCGGCCGCACCGCCTGCACGAGCAGGCCGTGCGACTGGTCGACGCCGAGCTGGCGCAGGCTCGGGTCGATCGCGACGAAGTCGACGCCGAGCCACGGGCGCTCGACGCGGCCGTGGGCCTTGAGCTCGGCCACGACCTGCTTGGCGGTGTCGATCGGGACCGCAAAGCCGATGCCGACCGAGCCCGACCCGTTGCCGCCGGTGGCGATCTGCGAGTTGATGCCGATCACGCGGCCGCCGGCGTCGATCAGCGGCCCGCCCGAGTTGCCGGGGTTGATCGCCGCATCGGTCTGGATGACGTTCTCGATCGTGTAGTTGTCGGGCGCCCGGATCTGGCGCTGCAGCGCCGAGACGACCCCGGTGGTGAGCGTGCGGTCGAAGCCGAACGGGTTGCCGATCGCGACCGTGGGGTCGCCGACCTGGACCGACTTCGAGTCGCCGAGCGCGAGCGGCTTGAGCCGGAGGCCCTTCGGGTCGACCTTGATGACGGCGACGTCGGTGGTCGGATCCCGACCGATCACCTTTGCCGGAAATTTGCGATTGTCCAGCAACGTGACCGTGACGCGATCGGCGTCGGCGACCACGTGGTTGTTGGTCATGATGTAGCCGTCTTTCGTGACGATGAAGCCCGAGCCCGTGCCGGTACGCGGCTGTGGGTCTTGCTGCTCGAACTGACGGAAGAAGTCCTCCATCCCGGGAGGCACGTTACGACGCTGCTGCGGCGTGCGCGTGCGCGTCTCCAACTGCTCGGCCTCGATCGATACGACGGCCGGCGTGACATGCTCGGCGATGGCCTCGAACGCCTGGCCAGTCTCCTCGAGCGGTTTGACTTCCTGCGGCGTGGGCTTGGACGCCTGCGGGCTCCGCGTCTGGGCCCAGCTGATCTTCGTGAGATCGAAGCCGGATGCGAAGACGAGTCCGCATGCGAATGCTATGAGCACGGCAGCATACAG
>JAXDHL010000320.1:0-3745 GCA_034664525.1 Solirubrobacteraceae bacterium | reverse complement strand
TGCCGAACGTCCGCTACTGGGAGACGTTCTGGCAGCTCGGCCGCCACGGCCGCTGGCCGCGGCGCTCCGTCGGCCTGTTCGACCGGACGCACCTGCGCTGGTTCACGCTGGCCGACGCCCACGACCTGCTGGCCGAGGCCGGCCTCGTCCCCGAGCACGTGACCCGCCGGCTGCTACGCCCCGACGGGCGCCGATGGCCGCGGCCCGTCGAGGCGGCGGGCCGTCGCGTCCCCGGCGTCCGCACGCTGATGACGCTGCAGAACCTGCTCGTCGCCACGCGCCGGTAGGGTGCCGCGCCGTGCACCCGATGCGGCCGATCGTGTGGCGCTCACGCCTGATGCGGCCGTACAACGCGCACCGCTTCGGGGCCTTCGGCGCGGGCTCGATCGTCCACAAGCCGACCTGGGTCTACAACGCCCACCTGATGGCGATCGGCGCGCACGTGCTCGTGCTCACCGGCGCGTCGCTGAGCGTCGAGGGCTCGCCGGAGCGGGACGGCCCGGTGCTGTCGATCGGCGACCGCGTCGGCATCCGGCCGGCGGTCACGATCAGCGCCTCCGAACGGGTGACGATCGAGGACGACGTGATCATCGGGTCGTTCTCGTCGATCGTCGACTCCGACCACACGTTCGACCTCGGGCGCCCGAACGTGATGCACAACCCGTCGCGCACGGCGCCGATCCAGATCGGCCGCGGCACCTGGCTGGCCGAGCGGGTGGCGGTCCTCAAGGGCGTGACGATCGGCCGCTGCTGCATGGTCGGCGCCAACAGCGTGGTGCGCGAGGACCTGCCGGACTACTCGATCGCGGTCGGCGTGCCGGCCCGGGTGGTCGGCAAGGTGGAGGGCGTCGACGCCGACGCCCCGCCGATCACCGCCGCGCTCTGGTGAGCCGCCCGGCCGCCAGCCGCGCGAGGCTCTCCGCCCGGGCCACCGGCCCGCTCGCGCCCGGCTCGTAGAGCACGAGATGCGACCGCTCGTGCAGGACCGCGTACGAGCGCAACCGCCCCTTCGCCGCGTGGCGCAACAGCGCCCCGATCGGCAGTTCGTGGTGGATCTCCTGGTCGTCGGGCTCCTCCTCGAGCAGGTTGACCTCGACCAGCCGCGCGCGGCGCTCCAGCTCGCCGAGGAACGCGAACGGGTCCTCGACGTGCTCGATGACGTCGAACGCGTAGGCGGCGTCGAAGCCGCCCGGGACGTGGTCGGCGATGTCGTGGACCGGCGCCTCGAGGCCCCGGCGGGCGAGCCGCCAGCGCAGGTACTCGGTACTCGGGTTGGCGAAGTCGGCGAACTCGACCCGGTAGCCCGCCTCGACCAGCAGCAACCCGTCCGAGCCGATCCCGCAGCCGTAGTCGAGCAGCCGGGCGCCGGGCGGCACCGCCGCGGTCAGCTCGCGCAGGTAGGGCAGTTTCGTGCCCGTCATCGCGAACGCGGTCAGGTTGTAGAGGTAGGCGGTCGAGGTGCGGTAGAGCGTCTGCTCGTCACCGACCTGGACCACCTCGTCGGCGAGCGTCTGCTGGTAGCGCCACAGGCGCTCGACCTCGAACGCCTCCCCGAGGTACTCGCGCAGCTCGGCCTCCTCGCGCGCGGGATCGAAGCTGGCCTCGACGTCGGTCGGCACCGGCGCGATCCTAATCGGGCTCTGGGAGGATGCGCGCCAGTGCCCGCGCCCGAGCTGACCGTCGTCCTGTCCACGCTCGGCAACCACGCCGTGCTGCGCCGGGTGCTCGACGGCTACGACCGCCAGGACGCGCCGGCCGGCAGCTTCGAGCTGATCGTCGTCTCCGACGTCAAGGAGCCCGACGTCGGCGCCGTCGAGGCGGCGACCGGCGAGCGCTCCTACCCGGTCCGCCGGCTCACCGGGCACGCCCCTGGCCTGTCGGCGAACCGCAACACCGGCTGGGCGGCCGCGCAGGCGCCGATCGTGCTGTTCACCGACAACGACACGATCCCGGTGCGCCGCCTGGTCTCCGAGCACCTGGCCACCCACCGCCGCCACCCCGCCGACGAGGTCGCCGTCTCCGGCCACGTCCGCTGGGCGAAGGGCCTGACCGTGACGCCGTTCATGAAGTGGCTCGACCGCGGCGTGCAGTTCGGCTTCCAGGCCACCCGCGGCGAGCAGGGACACTGGGCGCAGCTGTACGGGGCGAACTCGTCGATCAAGGTGGCCATGCTCGAGCGCGTCGGCGGCTACGACGAGGAGCGGCTGCCGTACCTGTACGAGGACCTCGACTGGGGCTATCGCGCCCGCGAGCACGGCCTGCGGGTGATCTACAACCGGCGCGCGATCGTCGACCACTGGCGCCCGATGTCGGTCGGGGTGTTCAAGCAGCGGCTGCCGATGCTCGCCGCCACCGAGTTGCAGTTCACGCAGCTGCACCCGGAGGTCACGCCCTGGTACCACCAGATGTTCAGCGAAGCGCTGACGCACGGGCCGGCGGGCGTCAAGGCGCGCCGGCTCGCCGGGGTCGTCCCGCCCGGCCTGCCGTGGCTGGGCAAGCGGGTCTGGGACGCCGCCGACCTGCAGTGGCGCCAGGAGCTGGCGCCCACGTTCATGGCCGCGTGGGACGAGGCGCAGCGCGGCACGCGGTCGGCTCAGCCCGACGTCGCGGTGCTGCTGGCCGAGCGCTCGATGGGCGCTTCGCCCGGCGGACCGAAGTAGTCGATCACCCGCGCCGGCACGCCGCCGACGACGCAGTACGGCGGCACCGGCTTGGTGACGACGGAGTTCGCGCCGACGATCGAGCGGCGGCCGATCGAGTTCACGACGGTCACCTTGGACAGGATCACGGCGTCGTCTTCGATCCGGATCGGCCGGTAGTCGTAGCCCTGGTCGAGGAACGGGACGGTCAGGTCGCGGTAGCGGTGGTTGCCGTCGATGACGTAGCAGCCCTGCCCGATCTGGCAGCGCGCGCCGATGTCGAGCCGGGTGTCGATGCTGAGGATCACGTCGTGGGTGAACGTGCAGGCCGGCCCGATCGTCACGCGGGCGGTCGGGCCGAGCTCGGCGCGGAAGCCGCGCCGGAAGTCGACCCCGCCAGCGACGATGAACGTCCCGCCCTTCGGCATGTGGAGGCTGAAGCGCGGGCCCAGGTAGACCGGCCCCTGGAACTCGATGTGCGCGTGCGGGTTGCGCCACAGCACCCACTTCTTGCGCAGCCACGACATCAGCCACGGTCCCGGCCCGGGCAGGTAGAGCGCCCACACGCGCACGCTGCCCGCCTCGCGGATCTCGCCTCGCATCCGCCGCAGCCGGCTCAGCATCGGCGGCAGGTTACGGGAGCCGGCGCACCGTCGCCGCCGGTCATGGAACCATGCCGCGCGTGCCAGACACGACCCTCAGCCCCGCCGACGCCCGCGCCCGCGTGGAGGCCCAGCAGTGGTACCACACGATCGACCTCGGCCAGGGCCTGGTCACGGCGGGCTGGTTCGACACCCGGCCGACGACCTCGATCGTGCCGATGCCCGCCTCGCTGGACGGCAAGCGCTGCCTCGACGTCGGCACCTGGGACGGCTTCTGGGCGTTCGAGATGGAGCGCCGCGGCGCGGCGTCCGTCACCGCGATCGACGTCGACGACCAGGACCGGTGGGACTGGCCGCCGCGGATCCGCATGGCGCGCTCCAACAGCGGACGCGACGCGGTCGAGGCGTTCAAGCAGGAAGCCGCCGGCTTCCGGATCGCCCACGAGGTGCTCGGCTCGGGCGTGGAACGGCGCGACTTCAGCGTCTATGACCTGTCGCCGGAGA
>JAXDHL010000319.1:0-6163 GCA_034664525.1 Solirubrobacteraceae bacterium | reverse complement strand
AGCAGGATCAGCCCGTTGACCACCAGCAGCAGGCTGGCGGCGAGCGGCTTGGCGAACACCGTGCGGAACGTGTGCTCGAACGCCAGCCCGGTGATCCCGACCGGGATGGTGGCGAGGATGATCAGCCACGCCAGCCGCTGGTCGGCGTCGACCGCGACGATCCGGCGGGCGCGCACGGTCGGTCCGGCGCTGCGCACGAAGCCGCGGATGATCCGCACCCAGTCGATGCGGAAGAACCACAGCAGCGCCACGGCGGTCGCGCAGTGCAGCGCAACGATGTAGGCGAGGTAGAACGAGCTCTCGCTCGTGGCCTGGGAGGACTGGGTGACGAGCGCCTGCCACGAACCGCCGATCCAGGCGGGCACGAGCACCGAGTGCCCGAGGCTCGAGACGGGGAAGAGCTCGGTCACGCCTTGGACGAGGGCGATCACGATCGCCTGCAGGTAGGACATCATGCGGCCGACAGCCTGCCGATGTCTTTATGAGAGCGCGATGAAACGGCCCTGGGCGTTCAGCTCGCCCGGGCGCCGTTCCGGCCGCCCTTCCTCAGCCTCCGGCCTCCCACTAGGCCGGAGTGATTCATGGGAGTGTCGCCCGCCTGCAGCGGCTCACAATGAGCCCTCGGCGCCATCTTCGACCGGGGTATGTGCACCACGCGGCGACGGGTCGATCGGGGGGCGCCGCCTCGAGTCGGTGGCGCGCGCGCGGGCCTGGCAGCGCTCGAGCCGCATCACCTGTGCGGTGATGATGCGCTCGCGGACGATTCTGGGCTGGGTGGCGTGATACATGTCACATTCTCCGTGGTCGTTGGTTCGGCGTAGCCACCGGCGATCAGGCCGCGAGGCGCATCCCGGACGCGGCGGCGGCGTCCGTGCGGCGAAGGCAGCGCTCGAGCACGCGCAGGAACGCGGCCGTTGCACGATTCTCGGTGTCCGCGCGGGTGAGCACCGCGGGCTCGAACGCCCCGGAGCCCTCCTCGAGCGCCACGAAGCGCACGCCCGCGATCGCGTAGCGCTCGGCGACGCCGGACGGCAGGACGGCGGAGCCGGTGCCCGCAGCGACGGCCAGCAGGGCCGCTTCCAGCCGCGGCTCGGCCACCTCGACGAGCGCGGGCGCGACGTCGGCATCACGGCACAGCGACAGCACCGCGTCATAGGACGCGGGATTGATCGCGCGCGGCAGCGCGACGAGCCGTGCCGGCGCGAGCTGCGCCAGGCTGGTCGTCAGCGACAGCCGCGGCCGGTCGGTGGAAGCGATCGCCGCCATGGCGTCCTGGCGTCCCAGGGAGGTCACGCGCAGGCCGCCGGTCGGGGCCGGCAGTCCGGTCACGGCGACGTCGAGCTCGCCGTTGCGGACGCGCTCGATCAGCTGTGCCGCGTTGCCGCTCTCGATCGAGGCGGTCACCTCGGGCGACTCCTGCGTGAGCAGGTGCAGCGCGCGCGGGACGCTCGCGGCGAGCGCGTCCTCCACGTATCCGAGCCGCAGCGGCGTCCTGGCGACGTCGACGGCATTGACGGCGGCGCGGCGGGTGGTCTCCGCCTGGGCGAGCAGCCTGCGCGCCTCGACCAGCAGGGCGGCGCCGGAGTCGGTGAGCTCGACGCGGCGATTGGTGCGGTTGAACAGGCGCACCCCGAACTCGGCCTCGAGCTTGCGGATCTGCTCGCTCACGGCCGGCTGCGCGACATAGAGCCGCTCCGCGGCCCGCCGGAAGTGCAACTCCTCGGCGACCGCGACGAAGTACCTCAGCTGACGTAGCTCCATGACATGCGCTCCTAGCTCACAACGGAGTCTCGAGGTGGCACGTCGACGAATTCGCCGATCCGATTGGGAACGTGCCAGTGGGCAGTGGTGAAACGGTGATCGGCGTCGTGTACGGCACCATGCGGAAACTGTCCATCGCCGAGGGGCTTCGCGCCAGTCCCACTGGCCCGAGACCGATATTGCAGCCAGCCCTACCTTCGACCCACCAGCGGGCTGCAACCATGGTGCGATGCACAGCACGGTGCTCGTGGTCGACGACGACGCCTCCTTCCGCCGGCTGGCGGCCCGGACGCTCGCGTCCTACGGGTACGCCGTGATCGCGGAGGCGGGAACGATCGCCGAGGCGCTGGCCAGGATGGACGAGGTGCCACACGAGGCGGTCCTCGTCGACGTCGGCCTGCCGGACGGCGACGGGTTCACGCTCGCCCGGCGGCTCGTGGAACTGCCGTGGTCGCCTCGCGTGGTGGTCGTCTCGTCGAACTCGGACGGCGCCCAGCACTCGCTCGCGCGGCGCGTCGGCGCGGCCGGCTTCGTGCCCAAGGAGGACCTCCCCGGCGGTGCGCTCCGCCGCCTGCTCAGCGGGGCCTGAGGCGGCAGCCGGGTTCAGGCCGCGGAGGCCAGCAGGTGCAGCCGCTCGATCGAGGAGCGGAGGATGCGAGAGACCTGCATCTGGGAGCACCCCATCCGTTTGGCGATCTCCGACTGGACCAGGTCGTCCTCGTAGCGCAGGCGCAGGATCTCACGCGCGCGTGCGTCGAGGATCGAGGTCATGCGTTCGATCGTGGCCCTGGCCTCGACCTCGTCGTAGCCGCGCTCGATCTCGCCGATCACCTCGATCGGCACCGACGGGTCGCGGTCATGCAGCGGCGTGTCGAAGGAGCGCAGGGTGCGGCCCTCGGAGGCCTGCAGCGCCGCCTCGACCTCCTCCGGGGATCGGCCGAGGCGCTCGGCGAGATCGGTCGCGGTCGGTTCGTATCCCGTCGTGCCGTTCAGCCGCTCCCGGACACGCTCGACGGACAGGCTCAGCTCCTGGAGCGGCCGCGGCGGGCGCACCATCCAGGTGGCATCCCTGAAGTGGCGACGCAGCTCGCCGAGGATGGTCGGCACCGCGAAGGACGAGAATGCGATCCCGCGATCCGGATCCCAGCGATCGACCGCCTTCACCAGGCCGAGCGAGGCAACCTGGACGAGGTCGTCGAACGGCTCGGCGGTCCGGCCATAGCGCGAGGCGAGGGCGCGCGCGAGCGGGAGGTAGCGGCCGATCATGATCTCGCGGGCCCGCCCATCACCGCGGCGATGCAGCCGCATCAGGCGCACGTCCTCGATGAGATACGGCGGGTCCCGGCGGCCGAGCATGTCCGGAAGGTATGACGGGCCGCGGGGCCGGCCAACAAGGTTCCGCTACCACTCGATACGCGTTTGGGCTACCGGTCCCTCGCACCCCGTGCCGCGCGCTGGATCGATCGGTGATGACTCGATCATGGGAACCGATTGATGGCCGGTCCCGCGCGGCTTAGCGTCCCTCCTGGTATCCCCTGTGACCAAGCCACTCGACAACCAGCCCGGGATGCGCCCGACCGCGAGCGTGACCCCGATCCGGCCGGGCGCGGAGTCCGCCCCCGTCCCGCGCCGGCGGAGCCCATACACGGCGTTCGTCCTCTCCGGCGGCGCCAGCCTCGGCGCGGTCCAGGCCGGAATGCTGCGGGCCCTCTACGAGCGCGACATCGCACCCGACGTGCTCGTCGGAACCTCGGTGGGAGCCCTCAACGCCGCCTTCGTCGCCTCCCGGCCGCAGACGCCGGCGACCGCCGCCGAGCTCGCCCGCGTCTGGTGCAACATCCAGCGCGAGGACGTGTTCCCCATGAGCGTGCGGGCGCTGCTGCGCGGCATCGGCGGGCACCGTGACCACCTCGTGTCCGACCGCGCCTTGCGCGACCTGGTCGGCCGCTACATCGAGTTCAAGGACCTCGCCCAGCCGGCCATCCCGGTGCACGTCGTCGCCTTCGACGTGGTCGAGGGGCGAGAGGTCCTGCTCTCCGCGGGTCCGGCGCTCGATGCCGTCGCCGCGTCCGCGTCGATCCCCGGCGTCTTCCCGCCCGTCGCGATCGGCGACCGCCGACTGATCGATGGCGGTGTCGTCAACAACACCCCGATCTCGCACGCGGTCGAGCTCGGCGCCGAGCGCATCTACGTCCTGCCGACGCAATCCGGCCCGCGGGCGCTCGGTCGGGCCCCCCGCGGCGCCGTCGACGCCGCCCTCTACGGGCTCAGCCTGCTCGTGGACGGCCGGATGGCGGCCGACGTCACCCGGTACTCCAACGACGTCGAGCTGATCGTCCTGCCCGCCACCCACGGACTGCAGATCCTGCCGACCGATTTCGAGCACTCGAGCCGCCTGATCGGTCAAGGGCTGGCAGCCACGCGCGAGCTGCTCGCGCGCCGCGAGGCGGACGCGCCGCGGCTCGCCCCCGTGCTGCGGACCGGGAACCGCAGCGCGGCGTAACCGCCCGCCCGGTCACCGCCCCGGGCCGAGCCGGCGCTCGAGCACCGCCGCCGCGTGCGCCTCACGGTCGAGCGCCGCGACATAGGCGGCGTAAGCGTCGGGCTTGTCCTGATCCTCGGCCGACTGCCAGGCGCCGAGCGCGAGCGTCGCGTCCGCCTCGGCGAACAGCCAGGCATCGAACAGGTCCGCGGGTCGCGAACCGAAGAGGTCAAAGCTCCAACGCGAGGGCCGGGTGGCGGGCGCGGTGGTGGTGGTGACGCTGCTGCTGTCGAAGAGGGGCATCGCTCGGGGCTCCATGGGGCGGATGGGGTGCGGACAGGCAACACGGCACTCGATCGAGCGGGCAGCTTCAAGAGCGATCGGCGCTCACGCGAGAAGCAGGCGGGATCGGCGGCGGCCGACTGAGTACCGTTCGCTACGTGGCCGGGCCAGTGCGCGTGGTTATCGGAGAGGACGACGTGCTCATGCGCGAGGGCATGGCGCGGCTGCTCTCCGAGGCCGGATTCGAGGTCGTCGGCCAGGCCGGGGACGCGGACGACCTGCTGCGCAAGACGCTCGCCCACCAGCCCGACGTCGCCATCGTCGACGTCCAGATGCCGCCCCGGCATGAGGACGACGGCCTGCTCGCGGCGATCGAGATCCGTCGCCAGCGCCCCGGGACGGGGGTCGTCGTGCTGTCGCAGTTCTACGAGGAGTCCTACGCGCTCGACCTCATCGGCGACCGCGCCGACGGCGTCGGCTACCTGCTGAAGGAGCGCGTGGGCGACGTGGCAGCGTTCGTCGGGGCGCTCGAGCGCGTCGCGGCCGGGGGCAGCGCGATCGATCCCGAGATCGTCGGCCGGATGCTCGGCCGCCGTCGCCGTGCCGGCCCGCTCGACGATCTCACCCCCCGCGAACGCGAGGTGCTGGCCGCCATGGCCGAGGGCAAGTCCAACGTCGGCATCGCGGAGACGCTCGTCGTCAGCGAGGCCGCGGTCGAGAAGCACGTCACCGGGATCTTCCACAAGCTGGGCATTGGCCCGACCACGACCGAGCATCGCCGTGTCCTGGCCGTGCTGACCTACATGCGCAACGTCTCCGGCTGACGCTCGACCGGTTGCCGCCGGGTGGCCCCGGGTGAGAGACTGGCGGCTCGGCGTCCGAAGGGGCAGTGTGGACACGACCCGATCGTCCAGCCTCTGTCGGACTCGCGGATTCCCGGAGGCTTCGCGTGCGCGGCTCGCGACTATCAGCGGAACAGGAGCGCGAGTTGGTGGCGGCGACCGAGGGCGGAGACGCGGCCGCGTGCCGGCAGCTGGTCGACTCGTTCCTGCCGGCGATCGGCGCCGTCGCCCATCGCTTCGACCACGGTGGGCGCGTGCAGCGCGCCGAGCTGATCCAGGAAGGCGTCGCCGGATTGCTGTTCGCGGCCCGGCGCTACGACTCGCGCATGGGGACACCGTTCTGGGGTTACGCGTCCTTCTGGGTCCGCAAGGCCATGCAGGAGCTGGTCGCGGAGGTCACCCGGCCGGTGGCGCTCTCGGACCACGCCGTCCGCGGCCTCGCCCGGGTCAAGGCCGCCCGCCGTGAGCACGTGCAGGCCCACGGGACTGAACCGACCACGGCGGAGCTCACCGCCGCCACCGGGTTCACCCGGGCGCAGCTCGAAAGCCTGCTGGCGACCGACCGCACGCCGCGGAGCTTCGAGGAGCCGCTGAGCGAGGTCGAGGGCACCGCAGCGACGTTCGGGGACATGGTCGCCGACCCGCGCGCCGAGGAGGCGTTCGAGCAGGTGCTGGAGCGGATCGAGATCCGGGCGGTGCGAGCGCTGGCCGACGAGCTCGACGAGCGCGAGCGCGCCGTGTTGTGGGGCCATTACGGACTCGGCTGCCCGCCGCGGACGCTCAAGCAGCTCGGCGC
>JAXDHL010000318.1:0-8099 GCA_034664525.1 Solirubrobacteraceae bacterium | reverse complement strand
CGCAGCGCGAGCGCGCGAGCGACGCCGATGCGCTGCCGCTGGCCGCCCGAGAACTCGTGCGGGTAGCGGTTGTAGTGCTCGGGGTTGAGCCCGACGATGTCCATGATCTCCTGGACGGCCTTCTTGCGGGCGCCCTCGCCCGGGTGCAGCCCGTGGATCGCGTACGGCTCGGAGATGATCGTGCCGACCGTCTTGCGCGGGTTCAGCGACGAGTACGGATCCTGGAAGATCATCTGCATCTCGCGCCGCTGGGCCTTGAGCGCGGCCCCCTTCGTGTTCGCGATCTCGCGGCCGTCGAAGCGGATCGATCCTGACGTCGGCTCCATCAGGCGCATCAGCAGCCGCGCGGTCGTGGACTTGCCGCAGCCCGACTCGCCAACGATGCCCAGCGTCTCGCCGCGCATCACGTCGAACGAGATGCCGTCGACGGCCTGCACGGCGCCGATCTGGCGGGTGATGATGACGCCCTTGGTGATCGGGAAGTGCTTGACCAGGTCTCGGACCTGGACCAGCGGCTCCGGCTTGGCCTCGGTCGGCGCGCCCTGCGCGCTCGCGGTCGTCTCGCTCATCGGGCTTCGCCCTCCGTGGCCTGCTCACCGGACGCGACGGCCGGCTCCGACGGGTCGCCGACGTCCGGCATCGCCTCGGCCAGGTTGACCCCGCCGACCACCGCCTCGACGGTCTCGGGCGGCGGCGCGTCACCGAGTGTCTGCACGCGCGCCTCGAACGGGTTGCGGCCGGCGGCGAGCTCGGCCCAGATGCGCTTGCGCAGGCCGGAGTCGAGCAGGCAGGCGACCTGATGGTCCGAGGCGTCCGGGACCGGCTCCAGCACGGGCTCGGTGTGCCGGTGCGCCTCGCGCACGTACGGGCAACGCGGGTGGAACGAGCAGCCGCCCGGCAGGTTGATCAGCGACGGCGGGCGGCCGGAGATCGGCACGAGCTCCTCGTCGCGCGGCGTGTCCAGGCGCGGGATCGACCCGAGCAGGCCCCAGGTGTACGGGTGCTCGGGGGCGTGGAAGATCGTGTCGGCGCTCGCGTGCTCGACGATCCGGCCGGCGTACATGACCGCGATCTCGTCCGCGACCTCGGCGACGACCCCGAGGTCGTGGGTGATGATCACGACCGCCGCGTCGAACTCCGACTGGAGACGCTCGATCAGCTCGAGGATCTGGGCCTGGACCGTGACGTCGAGCGCGGTCGTCGGCTCGTCGGCGATCAGCAGCTTCGGGTTGTTGGCCAGCGCCATCGCGATCATCGCCCGCTGGCGCATGCCGCCGGAGAACTCGTGCGGGTACGCGTCGGCGCGCTTGCGCGGCTCGGGGATCCCGACGAGGCTGAGCATCTCGACCGCCCGGTCCCAGGCCTGCGCCTTGGTGACGTCGTTGTGCACGCGCACCGCCTCGGCGATCTGCTTGCCCACCTTGTAGAAGGGGTGCAGCGAGGACAGCGGGTCCTGGAAGATCATCGCGATGTCGTTGCCGCGGACCTTGCGCAGATCGGCGTCGGTGGCCTCCAGGAGGTCCGTGCCGTCGAACAGGATCTGCCCGGAGATGCGCGCGTTGGGCGCCCGGGTGAGCCCCATCACCGTCATCGACGAGACCGACTTGCCCGACCCCGACTCGCCGACGATGCCGAGCGTCTGGCCGCGATCGACGGAGTAGGAGATTCCGTCGACCGCCCGGACCAGGCCGTCGTCCGTGTCGAAGTGGACCGTGAGGTCCTTGATCTCGAGCAGGGCCATATGCAGAACCTAGTAGCGGACGCGAGGGTCGACGAACGCGTACAGCACGTCGACGAACAGGTTGAACAGGATGATCGCCATCGCGCCGATCAGCACGGTGCCCTGCACGATCGGCAGGTCGGACTTCTGGATCGCGTCGAAGGCGGTGCGGCCGATGCCCGGGATGTTGAAGACGGTCTCCGTGAGGATGGCGCCGCCGAACAGGATGCCGAGGTCGAGGCCGAAGATGGTGATGATCGGCGTGATCGCCGAGCGGACACCGTGCCGGAACACGACGTTGCGCTCCTTGAGGCCCTTGGCGCGGGCCGTGCGGATGTAGTCCTCGTCGAGCACGTCGACGAGGTTCGAGCGCATGAACCGCGCATAGACGGCCGCAAAGGTCGTCGCGAGCACGAGCCACGGCAATATCAGCGACGAGAACCACTGACTGGGGTTGTCCCACAGGTTCGCGTAGTTGCCCGTCGCGTCGAAGATCGGGAACTTGCCGATGTCCGTCGAGAAGAGGTAGATCGAGACCAGCCCGAGCCAGTAGACCGGCGCGGAGATCCCAACCAGCGCGATGCCCATCGCCACCTTCTCGATCCAGGTGCCGCGCTTGACGGCGGCGATGATGCCGATCGGGATGCCGACCAGCAGCCACACGACGGCGCCGCCGATCGCCAGCGAGATCGTCGCCGGCAGCCGCTCGAAGATGTAGGGGCGCACGTCGACGTTGTTCTGGTAGCTGCGCCCGAAGTCGAAGTGCAGGACCAGCGCCTTGATGTAGAACCAGAACTGGACGTAGAACGGCTTGTCCAGCCCGTAGCGCTTGTTGAGGATCTTGACCAGCGCAGGATCCGGGTTGCGCCCGGCGCGCAGCAGCGCGGGGTCGCTCGAGGGCAGCGTGTAGAAGACCAGGAAGACGACGAAGCTGACCACGAAGAGCAGCAGCACCGACCACAACAGGCGGCGGATGATGTAGGTCAGCAAGGGTCCGGGGTCGCTTTCACGTGGGGTACGAAGAGGCGACGGGCGCCCCGCCGCACGCAGGCGGCGGGGCGGGTCCGTCTCAGACCTACTTGAGCGAGGTGAAGCTCAGGCTCCAGGTCGTGTTGTAGGGGTCCATGACCGACTGGACGTCCGTGGACTCGAGCTGGAACGAGTCGTCCCAGGAGTAGGGGATGCCCGGCGCCTGCGCGACGATCATCTTGTTCACGTTGGCCCAGGCCTTGTTGCGCGCGGTGCCCTCCGTGAGGGCGGCGTCCGCCATGGCCTTGTTGATGGCCGGGTCGTTGAGCTGCGACCAGTTCACGTTGCCGGCGGGCTTGATGGCCTTGCCGTCGAACGTCGGCTCGAGCATGGACTCCGGATCGGTGAAGTCCTTGAACCACCCGACGTTCGGGCAGATCGCGACCTTCGCCTTCGGGATGCCGCAGAACTTCGTGTACAGCGTGTCCTGCGGGACCTTGCGGAAGTTCAGCTGGAAGCCGAGCTTGTTGAACTCGGTCTGCGCGACCTGCGCCGTCTGCAGACCCGGGTCCGCGTTGGTGGCGATGGTCAGGAGCTTCGGACCGGTGTACTTGCCGTTGGCGTCGACCGGCACGCCTTCCTTCTTGGCGGCCAGCATGTACTTCTTGGCCAGCGCCGGGTCACCCGTCGGCTTCTGCATCCAGTCGAAGTCCGTGAAGCCGGCGGTGCCGCCCGACTCGTCGTGACCCGGGATGCCCGGCGGGATGTAGGACTGCGCGATCGGACCGACCGTCGCGCCACCACGCGTCAGGCGCAGGGCGTTGCGGTCGAAGCCGGCGATGATCGCCTTGCGGACGTTGAGGTTGTCGAACGGCTTCTGGGTCGTGTTGAGCGCGATCCAGCGGGTGCCGCCCGAGGCGACGCGACCGAGCTGATCCTTGTAGCGCGTCAGGGCGCGCTTGAGGATCGTGATCGGCGGCTGGCCGGAGTCGCAGCACATCAGCTTCTGGCCGCTGATCGTGCGGCGCGAGGCGACCGTCAGGTCGTCGTTGCCTTCCTCGATCGTGATCGAGTCCAGGAACGCCGGCCGGTAGTCCGTGCTCTTGTCCCAGTTCGGGTTGCGCACGAGCTCGATCTTCTTGCCCGGGTCGCGACCGATCGTCTTGCCGGTCTTCGGGTCGTTCTTGACCATGTACGGGCCGGTGAAGGCGACGTACTGGTCGTAGTTGGTCGGGCTCGCCTTGTCGAACTTGGCCGCGTACTCCTCCGGCACCGGGACGGTGATCGTCATGACGAGCGCCGCCGCGACGCGCTGGGCGACCGGCTTGGTGAGCTTGATGACCAGCGTATGGTCGTCAGGCGTCTGCAGGCCGGAGAACGGCTTGAGCTTCGAGATCGGGATCGGGGACGACGGAGCACCCTCGATCTCGGCGAAGTACGACGTGGCGTAGCCGGACGGCACGTTGGACGTGAACGCACGCTCGATCGCGTACTTGACGTCCTGCGCCTTGACCTCGCGGTTCACCGGCGGGGCGTACTTGACGCCCGTGCGCAGCTTCACCGTGATGGTCTTGTTGTCGGACGAGATCTGCGGATCACTCGCCGCGAGATCCGGAACGGCCTTGGTGGTGTTGTCCGGCCGGAACGAGTAAAGCGGGCGGTTCGTCGCGTACGCGACCATGTAGCCGAACGTGTAGTACGTCTGGCCCGGATCGAGGAAGTCGATGTCACCGGCTGCCAGGAAGCTGACGGCGCCGCCCTGCTTGCCCTCGCCGACCTTGGCACCTCCGGGTGCCGAAGCACCCTTCCCGCCTCCACTGCTGCTGGAGCCGCCGCAACCGGCGACTACGAGTGCCAGCGCCACGGTCAGCGCCGGCACCAGCGAGCCCAGGGAAACCCTGCGCATGCACTGTCCTTTCGTTCGGTGTGAGCCACGCCCACGGTTGGGTGCTTCTGACATCACTTGCGCCTCGGGTTGAGAGCGTCCTGGAGGCCGTCGCCCACGAGGTTGAACGCGAGCACCGTGAGGAGCAGCGCCAGCCCCGGGAACAACATGAACCACCAGGCGATGTCGAAGATGTTCTGCGCCTCGGAGAGCATCGCGCCCCACGACGGGGTCGGCGGCTGCACGCCCACGCCGAGGAACGACAGCGCTGTCTCGAACAGGATGTTCGTCGGGATCAGCACCGTCGAGTAGACGATGATCGGCGCCACGAGGTTCGGGAGGACCTCCCGGAAGACGATCCGCGTGTTGGACGCGCCCGCCGCGCGGGCCGCCTCGACGAACTCCTTCTCGCGCAACGAGAGCGTCTGCCCGCGGATGATGCGCGCCATGTAGGGCCACTGGGCCAGGGCGATCACGAAGATGACGACCGGCAGACCGGGCTGCAGCAGGCCGCCGATGCAGCCCTTGATCGAGCAGGCCGCGCCGAGGCCGATGGCCAGCAGCAGCACCGGGAAGGCGAGCTGGATGTCCATCACGCGCGACAGCAGGGAGTCCACGGCGCCGCGGTAGAAGCCGGCGATCATCCCGAGCGTCACTCCGACGACGACCGAGATGAACGTGGCGATGAGGGCGACCTCGAGCGAGATGCGTGCGCCGTAGAGCGTGCGGCTGAACACGTCACGGCCCAGCTGGTCGACGCCGAAGAAGTGCTTGCTGCCGGGTCCGCCGCCCTTGGCGGTCGAGGGCAGGCCGAAGCTGTCGAGCGTCGAGCGGTCCGGGACGTTGGGGTTGGGCGCCCCGAGGATCTTGACGATCACGGGGGCGAAGATCGCCACGAGCATCAGCAGGACGATGAACACGAGCGCCGTCATCGCGACCTTGTCGCGGCGCAGTCGGCGCCAGAAGAGGTCGAGCGGTGAGCGTGCCGCGATCGAGCGCTCGGATTCGACCCCGCCGATGCCGGGGGGGCCTGACTCCTCCTGGAGCAGGAGCTCGGAGCCGCCCGTGGTCACGCGCGGGCCGGCCCGAGGAAAAGATCGGCGTTCAGGATGGTCCTCCTCATGCGTCAACAGCGGGGGCCGTGCCGGGGTCTTCCGGAGTGGCCGCCGCTTACATTCCCCTTAGGGATGGCGAACCCTACAAACTCGTGTCTGGCGCTCGCCGACCGACCCGAACCGGGCGGTGCGTCGGAAACTGGTTCGGGGCTGCTCAGGCCCGGTTTTCGGGGGGACCAAAAAGGTCCGACACGCCGGCCAGGTCGAGCAGCCGCTCGATCGGCGATCCGGGCCTGACCTTCAGCGTCACCTCGCCGCCCGCGCCGGTCGCCCGGCCGCGGGCCTCGAGCAGCGCGCGCAGCCCGGTCGAGTCCATGAACTCGACCTCGGTCAGGTCGACGAGCACGTGCGGCGAGGCGTCGACGGCCGCCTCGAGGGCGGCGGCGAAGTCGCGCGCCGTGTAGAGGTCGATCTCGCCGGCGGCGCGCAGCACCGCGCGCCCGTCCTGGGCGTCGAGGGACGTCGTCAGCTCTGGGTGGAGGTCATCGGTCATGGCGGGCATCTGCTGGCGGTCTCCGCGCCGGCGCCGGACCCCCTCGGGGTGCCGCCGCGGCTCGGGCGCCACGACCCCGCCGCATCCCGCCCCTCTCGACGAGGCCCGGGCGACGGCGGCAGGCGCGCATTCAAGCACGCCGCGTGGTGCAATGGGGTGATGGCCGCGGCAGCCGTCCGTCCCGTCGACGCCGCCGCGCTCGGCGCGGTGCTGCCGCTGATCGCCGCCTACCAGCGCTTCTACGGCGTCGCGGAGCCCGACGAGGCGCGCAATCGGGCCTTCTGGTCGCGCTTCATCGTGCCGGACGGCGACCGCGGCCTGCTGCTCGCCGCCTACGACGACGGTGGCGGGCCGGTGGGATTCGCGACCGTGTACTGGGCGTGGGAGTCGATCGCCGCGCGCGACACCGCGGTGTTGAACGACCTGTTCGTGGCCGCCGACCGCCGCGGCGGCGGGATCGGGCGGGCGCTGATGGCGACCGCCTTCGCCGCGGCCCGCGACCGCGGTCTGCCGGCGATCTCCTGGATGACGGCGCTCGACAACCGCTCTGCCCAGCGCCTGTACGAGACCTTCGACGCGTCGCGCGACGTCTGGTTCGAGTACGGCGTCGAGCTCGACTGACGACGTCCGGACGAACGCCCCGGGCAGGAATTGAACCTGCGACCTACCGCTTAGGAGGCGGTCGCTCTATCCGCTGAGCTACCGGGGCCGGCGGTGCAGATCGTACGGGCCGCAGTCGCGGAGGGAGCGCCCACAGCGCCCGCAGCTGCCCGCGCCAGCCGAGCCCCGACGCGAGCTCGCGCCGGAACGCCGCCCGCTGGGCAGCCGTGGGCGCGGCCGCGGCGGGCCCGTAGCGCGCGCTGCGCAGCGCGCGCAGGGACGCCGAGCCCTCCGCCGAGACCCCGAGCCGGCGCTCCAGCTGGCGCAGCGTGGTCCCCGGCGGCGCGCCGCGACCCGAGCGCCGCAGCGCGCGCTCGAGCTCGAACAGCGCGCGCTCGCCCGGCCCGAGCCCCGCCAGCGCCGCGCGCGAGCGGCGGCCGGCGACGAGCGCCGCCCCGACGCCCAGCAGCGCCAGCAGCCCGAGCGTGGTGGGCGCCCACGGGACGCCGCGGCCGGCCGGGGGGGCGACCTGCAGCGGCGTGTCGCGGGTCGGCCCCTCCGGGCGCCGTGCCGGCGGCCGCGTGCCGGACGTGTCGGGCTTGGCGGCGGGCGGCTGGTCGGGCTTGGGCGGGTCGATGGCGGCGATCTGCGAGCGGGCGGGGGTGGCCGGCGGCGTCGGGTCGAACGTGACCCAGCCGAGGCCGTCGAACCACGCTTCGACCCAGGAGTGCGCGTCGGTGTCGCGCACGATCCACTCGCCCGTCGAACGCCGGTAGCCGCCCGGCGTGAAGCCGGTCGCGATCCGCGCCGGGATCCCGCCCATCCGCAGCAGCAGCGCCATCGCGCCCGAGAACTGCTGGCAGTAGCCGAGCCGCGTGTCGAACAGGAAGGACTCCAGCGGCGCCTCACGGCCGCTCGGCGGCGGGACCTCGCTGTAGCGGAAGCGTGAGTCGCGCAGGTAGTTGTTGACCCGCAGCACGTAGTCGTAGGGCGACGTCGCCTGGCCGCGCAATGTCTGCGCGAGCGTCCAGGTGCGGTCGTAGAACGAGCGCTCGAGCGCAGCGCTGCCGCTGCGGTAGAGGTCGAGGATCTTGTAGTGGGCGACCGGCTCGCCGTTGGTCTCGAAGGGCGCGAACGCGATGTCGGCCTCCTCGATCGGCCGGCTGACGCGGCCGGGGAGGACCGGCGTGTGGGGCCCGCGGCTCAGCGCGTCGGGCCGGAAGCGCACGTGGATCTGCAGGTCCCCGTGGCGGCGCGGATCGCGCCCGACCGTGGCCGCGGCAAGCTGGACCGGCGACGGCCGCGGGACGTGCGCGT
>JAXDHL010000317.1:0-4057 GCA_034664525.1 Solirubrobacteraceae bacterium | reverse complement strand
TTGATCTCGCCCGCCATGTCGCCCGACAGGAAGCGGGAGCTCGTCCGCGGGTAGGTGAGCGCCTTGTGCTCCTCGTAGAGCCGCTGCGCGGCGGCCAGCGTGCGCCGCGCGGAAAAGCCGAAGCGCGTGTTGGCGTCGCGCTGCCGCGACGTGAGGTCGTACAGCAGCGCCGGCTTCTCGGTGCGCTTGGTCTTCTCGAGCTTGGTGATCTCGCCCGTGCCGCCGCGAACGGCGGCGACGACCGCCTCAGCCGCCTCGGCCGTCGGCACGCGCGGTTGGTTGCGATCGTGGTAGCGGCCCCGGTAGACGCGCTCGCCGGAGGCCGCGAACAGCGCGTCGACGACCCAGTAGGGCTCTGGCGTGAAGGCCTGGATCTCCTCCTCGCGGCGGGCGAGGATCGCGAGCGTCGGCGTCTGCACGCGTCCGAGCGACACCGCGCCGTCGAACGCCGAGCGCAGCCGGATCGTCGCCGCGCGCGTCGCGTTCATGCCGACGATCCAGTCCGCCTCCGAGCGCGACCGCGCCGCCGCCTCGAGCGGCTCCAGCTCGGCAGCCGGGCGCAGCCGCCCGAACGCCTCCTGGATCGCCTGCTTGGTCATCGAGGACAGCCACAGCCGCTGGACGGGCTTCTTGGCGCCGGCCTTCTCGTAGATGTAGGAGAAGATCAGCTCGCCCTCGCGGCCGGCGTCGCAGGCATTGATGACCTCGGCGACGTCCTCGCGCTTGAGCTGCCTGGAGATCACCGACATCTGCTTCTTGGAGCGCTCGTCTCGCACCACGAGCTTGAAGTGGTCGGGCAGGATCGGCAGGTCTGCCATCCGCCATTTCTTGCACTGCGGGCCATACTCCTCGGGCTCGGCGAGCTGGACGAGATGCCCGACCGCCCAGGTGACCACGTGGGAGTCGGACTCGAGGTATCCCTCGTGCTTCTGGAAGGCGCCCGGGAGCACGCGCGTCAGGTCGCGCCCGACGGACGGCTTCTCGGCGAGGACGAGGGTCTTGGCCATGAGGCTGCGAGGGTAGCGCCGCAGCGGGGGGCGCCGTCAACCCGCGCAGGCGCCGGTCGAGGCCCGCCCGCGCGTGTCGCGCAGCGCGCGGCGCACGGTGGCGTTCGGGACCCCGAAGCCGCCGCGCTGACCGCTGGTGGTGGCCGCGAACACCGTCGCGACGACCTCGCCGCGACCATCGACGACCGGCCCGCCGGAGTTCCCGGACTGGATCGTCCCGCGCAGGGCGACGATCGACCGCCGGACCGGCCCGGAGCCGTAGGCGTCTTGCGTGAGCACCGTGCGGGTGGGCCCCACCCGCGCCGCCCGGACGCGGTAGGGACCATCGAGCGGAAAGCCGAGGATCGCCGCGCTCATGCCCGTCCGCGGCGACGGATCGAGGCGCAGCGCGGGCGCCTGGAGCCCCGGGACGCTCAGGATCGCGACGTCGTTGTGCGCGTCGAAGTGGACCGCCTGCGCGGCCAGCCCGGCGCCCTGCCCCTGCGGCAGCACGCGCGTGTCGTCCTCGCCGGCGACCACGTGCGCGTTCGTGATCACGATGCCGGGCGCCGCCACCCAGCCCGAGCCCTCGACCCCGAGCCCGCACGCCGTCCCGAGCACCTTGACCACCGAGTCCGCCGCGGCCCGGACCTGCGGGTCGCGCGCGATCGCCGCCTTCGGGGGCGGCACGTCGATGCCGACGCCGCTGACGCGCGGGAACGGATCGAAGCGCGCCAGCGCGTTCAGCAGGTCGCGCGAGGGCAGGACAGCGTTCAACCGCGCCAGGATCACGGACCGCTGGACGTCGCGCCGTAGGCTCCGCGCTCCCGGCGTCTGCAGCGCCACCGCTCCCGCGACCCACGCCAGCCCGAGCCCCAGCGCCGCCATCAGCACCGCTCCCAGCACGCCGTCCACCAAGCCCGCCCCGGGAGCGATCCGCAGCACCCGCCGCAGGCGGTTGCCGATCCCCTCGAATCCGGACGCCAGCACGGCTCCGGCCAGCAGCGCGCCCATCAGGCCGAACACCGGCGCGTACGGCGACGCCTTGCCGTCGGGCAGCAGGAGCGGAGCGATCCGGGTCCCGACGAACGCGCCGAGCGCGAACCCCGCAAGCGACAGTGCGCCGGCAAGAAACCCCTGGCCGAAGCCGAACAAGGCCATCAGCGCGACCACCCCGACGATGATCCAGTCGACACCGGTCACGGGAACCCCGCACCCTATCCACGCTTGAATACGAACGGCTCGTGACGACCGCGCCCCATGATCGCCGATCGGGACCCGATCGCCGCCACCGGCTGGCCGGGCGCATGCTTCCGCTCGCGATCGTCGCCACCGTCGCCTTCGTCGCGGGCATCCTGCTCGGCGCCCGCCACGATCCGGCCGACCGCCGGACCGCCGAGCGCTTCCTGCGCGCGTGGGACCGCGGCGACTACGGCGCGATGTACGGGCTGCTGAGCGGGGCAGCGCGCAAGGACGTCTCGGCCCGGGGGTTCGCGCGCACGTACCGGTCGGCCGCCGAGACGGCGACGCTGCTCGACGTCATCCCCGGCCGCCTGCGTGGCGCCGGCGACGGGCGCTTCACCGCACCGGTCCAGGCGGTCACGAAGCGCTTCGGCACCCTGCGGGCGACCGTCCTCCTGACCGTCGACGCGACCGGCGCAGACCCACCGGGCGTCACCTGGGAGCGCCGCCTGGCGTTCCCGGGCCTGCGCGCCGGCGAGCGCCTGGCGCGCACGGTCGAGATGCCGCCGCGGGCGGAGCTGCAGGCGCGCGACGGCCGGGTGATCGCCACGGGCCCGGACCGCACGTCGGACCTCGGCCCGCTGGCGGCGGAGATCGCCGGCCGCACCGGACCGATCCCGGCCGACAGCGCCGACACGTACGCCAGGCTCGGCTACCCGCCGGACGCGACGGTCGGACTGACCGGCCTCGAGCGCCAGTTCGAGCAGCGGCTGGCCGGCACGTTCGGGGGAACCCTGCGCGCGGGCTCACGGCTGCTCGCCCGCGTCCAGCCGCGCGCCGCCGGGGCGGTCCGCACCTCGATCGACCTGGACATCGAGGCCGCCGCGGTGACGGCGCTGGCCGGGCGCCTGGGCGGCATCGCGGTGCTGCGCCCGCGCTCGGGCGAGGTGCTCGCGCTGGCCGGCATCGCCTACTCGGCGCCGCAGCCGCCGGGCTCGACGTTCAAGATCGTGACGCTCTCCGGCGCCCTCGACGCCCGCGTGGCGCGGGCGAAGTCGACCTATCCCGTCGAGAGCTCGACCACGCTGTCGGGCGTCAAGCTCGAGAACGCCAACGGCGAGAGCTGCGGCGGCTCGATCGGCGCGAGCTTCGCGGCGTCGTGCAACTCGGTCTTCGCGCCGCTCGGCGCCAGGCTCGGCCCGCGCCGTCTCGTCGCGGCCGCCGAGCGGTTCGGCTTCAACACACCCGACGGCATCGTCGGCGCGCCCCCGGGCTCGATCCCCGCCGCGGCCGAGATCGGGGACGACCTGGCGGTCGGCTCGACCGCGATCGGCCAGGGCCGGGTGACCTCGACGCCGCTGCGGATGGCCGAGGTCGCCGCCGCGATCGCCAACGAGGGCGAGCTGGTCCGCCCGACGCTCCTGCGCGGCGGTCAGGGGCAGCGCTCACGGGCGACCAGCCCGCACACGGCGCGGATCGTGCGCCGCTACATGAAGCGGGTCGTCGAGTCGGGCACCGGCTCGGCCGCCGCCATCCCGGGAGTGAGCGTCGCCGGCAAGACCGGCACTGCCGAGCTGCGCACCACCGTGCCGGACGCCGTCGTCATCGCCCCGCCGGGCGCGGCGCAGCCGCAGCCGCAGGCCAACGACATCACCGACACCGACGCGTGGTTCGTGGCCTTCGCCCCCGCGGGACGTCCGGCCGTCGCGGTGGCCGTGCTGCTCGTCGGTCAGGGCGCCGGCGGCGCGACCGCCGCGCCGGCGGCCAAGACCGTCCTGCAAGCCGCCCTCGGCCGTTAGCGCCCCGATTCAGTAATTCGCGTGCACTCGGACGGCGCCGGCCCGCGTCTGCCGGCCCCCGGCGCCCGCAGCCGGACCACCAGTACGACA
>JAXDHL010000316.1:0-2639 GCA_034664525.1 Solirubrobacteraceae bacterium | reverse complement strand
TGCAGCAGCCGGCGTGCGTCATGGTTGAAATGGAGCCGCTTTCCCATGGATGTGTCTTTCTCCTAGGCCGGGACAAGGATGCCCCGGCCCTGCAGGCGTCCGTTGTCGAGGTCGGCCATCGCGTCGTTGATGGCGTCCAGCGGATAGGTGGTGGTGTGCAGGGTCACGTCGCCCTGCGCGGTCAGCGTCATCAGGTCCTGCAGATCGATGTAGGTCCCGACGAGGTTGCCGATGAAGGAGATCTCGCGGGAGATCACGTCGATCGTCGGGATGTCGATGTTCTCGCCGTAGCCGATCACGTAATAGAACCCGCCGTCCTGGACCATCGCGATCCCGTCCTGGATCGCGCCCTTCTCGCCGACGAAGTCGACGATCGCCTCCGCCCCCAGGCCGTCGGTCAGCTCGGCGACGGTGTCGCGCTGGGAACCGTCGACCTTGATCGTGTGGTGCGCGCCGAGCTCGGTGGCGAGCGCGAGCGCCTGCTCAGACGGGTCGATGACGATGATCTCGGTCGCGGTCAGCGCCTTCAGGCACTGGATGCCGATGTGGCCGAGGCCGCCGGCGCCGATCACCACCGCCTTGGTGCCCGGGCCGAGGACCGGGATCGCCTTCTTGACGGCGTGGATCGCGGTCAGGCCGGCGTCGGCGAGCGCGGCGATCTGCGCCGGCTCGACCGACGGGTCGAGCTTGACCACCGACCGGGCACTGGTCTGCAGCAACTCGGCGAACCCGCCGTCGCGGCTGATGCCCGGAAACGAGCCGTTCAGACAATGCATGTCATCGCCGCGCCGGCACGGCCGGCACAGCCCGCACGAGATGAACGGATGCACGATCACCGTGTCACCGACCTCGACGTTGGTCACCCCGGCGCCGACCTCCTCGATCCAGCCGGCGTTCTCGTGCCCGGGGATGTATGGCAGGACGACCTGCGAGTTCTCCGCCCACTGCCCCGCCTGGATATGCAGATCGGTCCGGCACAACCCGGCCGCACCGATCCGCACGATCACGTCCAGGGGGCCGGTGATCTTCGGCTCGTCGACCTGCTCGACTGCCAGCCGCTCGTGGTAGGCGTGAAGCCTTGCGGCCTTCATGCGGGCACCTCCTCCGATTCCTCGATTCCATGGCGGACGCGCAGCAGCGAGCGGCAGATGCCGCCGTTGGCGTCCAGGCTCACTCGGACCAGCCGCGCCCGCCGCAGCCACATCGGCAGCTCGTCGGCGCCGATCGCGCGGCCGTCGCCGGCGACGAGGGCGGGCGCGTCTGGCCCGTGGGGGAGGCCGAGCGCCGCCCGCAGCGCCCGGCAGCGGCGCGTGTCCACGCCGTCGGGGAGGTCACCGAGGTGAAGGGAGACGACGGCCTGCGCATCGAGCCCGGCGGCGAGCTGCGCCTCGCACAGCCGGGCCTGACGGGCGACGAGCGCCTTGCGCCGGAACAGCTCGCGCAAGGCGCCGAGGTCGCCCGCCGTCTCACCGGGGAAGGCGGCGCCGAAGCCGGCGTCGGCACCGACCGCGGCGTTGATCTCGTCGCCGGTGTAGTGGTCTTCGAGCACGACGGTGGCCGCCGCGACGCCCGGCACGCGGCGGACCGCGGCGCGGGCGTCGAAGGCCATCAGGTAGGCGAAGTTCGGCGCGCACAGCGGCGTGGGCCGCCGCAGGCGCACCGAGACGTCCCCGGCCGCGGTCACGACCACGGAGCCGACGAAGCCGAGGGTGGTGACCGGCTCGTCGAGCTCCGGGTCGTAGACCGTGCCGAGCGCTTCGAGGACGCGGGCCTCCAGCGTCACCCGGGAACCCCGACGGCGCTCTCCTGGGACGCGGGCTGCTCGGCGGGCACCGGCAGCCGCAGCTCCTTCGGCACGTCGACGCCGTACAGCCTGGCGCCGTTGAGGCCGAGGATCTTCTTCTTGCTCTCGACGCCCAGCCGCGGGTAGTCGGCGAGCGACGGGTCGTCGGGCATCTCCCAGTCGACCAGGCCCTCGACCTGCCACTTCGGCTCCCAGATGCCGTAATCGGAGCCGAACAGCATCTTGTCCTCGCCGACCCAGAACAGCAGCTCGCCCATCACCTTGGCGAAGAACTTCGGGCGGGCGTGCATCAGGCCGCCGATCACGACCGAGAGGCCGGCGTAGACGTTGGGCTCCTGCGTCGCCATGAAGCAGAAGTCCTCGATCCGCGGCAGGCCGACGTGCTCGACGATGAAGTTGAGCCGGCCGTTGTAGTCCGTCGCGACGTGGTCGACGTCGGAGACGTCGAAGGCGTCCTTGTCCAGCGGCCAGATCGTCGGACCCTTGTGGACATGGATGTTCTTGATGCCGAGGTCCGCGCACATGTCGAGGAACGGCACCGCCTCCGGATCGGTCAGCTTCCAGCCTCGCGAACCGGCGTTCCACTCGGCGGTGTAGAGCTTGACGCCCTGGATGCCGTACTTCGCGTGGTCGGCCTCGAGCTGGCGCAGGCCGACGTCGCCGTCACGCGGGTCCCAGCGGCCGTTCACGATCAGCTTTCCGGGGAACCGGTCCAGCAGCGCCGCGTTCTGCTCGATGTCGTTGAAGCCCTTCGCGTACCACTCCTTGAGGTACGTGGACTGGAACACGCCGATGTCCACGTGGCCCTCGTCGAAGACGTCCTTCTCGAAGTCGT
>JAXDHL010000315.1:0-2552 GCA_034664525.1 Solirubrobacteraceae bacterium | reverse complement strand
ACCAGCGTGTCGTGCGGCGCCGCGGCCTCGCGCACCGTGAGGCCGGGCAAAAGCTGGGGCTGCTGGGCCAGCGCCCAGCCGGCGATCACCGCGGCGACGGCCAGCGACGCGGTCAGGCGGGCGGGCTCGTAGCCGCGCCGCCACACGAGCGCCACCGTGGCCACGCCGGCCAGCGCCGACAGCGCGACCGCGGGGGTTCCGTCGCCGCCGACCAGCCCGTCGAACAGCGCGCGCGCGTCACCGCGCAGAACGATCAGCCCCGCCACGGCGAGCCCGCCCGAGAGCGCGCCCATGGCCAGCGCGCGGGTCCGGTAGTCCTCGGCGGCCGGCTCGTCACCCCGGCGCTGCGCGTCGCCGGCCAGGAACACGGCGGAGATGTAGAAGCTGTTGGCCACGGCCACGATCCCGACCGCCACCGAGGTCGGGTTGAGCCAGCTCGTGACGAGGTCGCCCGCCGCATTGCCGACCGGGACGCGGCCGGAGGCGATGCCGCCGATGGCCGCCCCGAGCATGAACGGCGTCACCACGGACGCCACGACCGACGCGGCGTTGATCGCCGCAAGCTGGCGCTCCGACGTCGACGCCGTGCGCAGCGCGTAGGACGCGCCGCGCACGATGATCCCCAGCCCGGCCAGGAAGAGCGGGACGCAGAGCGTCGAGGCAAGCGAGCCGAAGGCCACAGGGAACGCCGTCCACGTCACCGTGAGCACGAAGATCAGCCAGACGTGGTTGGCCTCCCACACCGGCGCCATCGACTCGTGGGCGTGCTCGCGCCCGCGGCCGCCCGCCAGCTCCCAGGCCGCTGCGCCGAAGTCAGCGCCGCCGAGCACCACGTAGAGCGCGAGCCCCACGAGGATGATCCCCATGACGATCTCGGGCAGCATCACGGCTCCGCCGGGCTCGGCTCGCCGTGCGCGGCGCTCCCGGGGTCGGGCGCTACCGCGAGGCGCCGCAGGATCCACACCACGCCGACCGCGACCAGCGCGTAGATCGTGGCGAGCGCCGCGTAACCCACCGGGATCCCGCTCGCGCTCGTGACCGCCTCCTCCGTGCGCATCACCCGGTAGACCACCCACGGCTGCCGCCCGACCTCCGTGGTCACCCAGCCGGCGACCAGCGCGACGAACGACGCCGGCCCGGCGAGGGCCACCGCGCGATAGAACCACGGCGAGTCCGGGAGCCGCCGCCTTCGCACGCGTACGACGAGGAACACCAGCCCGAGCAGGGCCAGCATCGTGCCGATCCCCACCATGGTCTGGAACGCGACCCGCACCACGTTGACCGGGGGCCGGTCGGCCGGCGGGACCGTGTTCAGCCCCCGCACGACGGCATTCGGATCGTGGTAGGAGAGGAACGAGAGCAGCTTCGGGATGGCGATCCCGTAGCGGATCTCGCCGTCGGTGTACCACCCCAGGACGTGCACGGGCGCGCCGGCCTCCGTGCGCGGGAGCCCCTCGAGCGCGGCCAGCTTGACCGGCTGGTCGACCGCCACGGACCGCGCGGCCCAGTCGCCGACCAGCACCTGCACGGGCGAGGCCAGCGCGGCGATGGTCAGCGGGATGGCCAGCGCGACGCGCTCGTAGCGGGTGGGCGGGCGCGAGTTGCGGAGCCGCCCGACCGCGTACGCGGCGGCCACGACGAAACCGGTGACGATGTACCCGGCGACGTACATGTGCACGAGCTCGTGCCAGAAGTACGAGTTCTCGAACAGGGCCTCGAACGGGTCCACGTCGACGACCTTGCCGCCCGCCAGGCGGAAGCCGCCCGGGTGGTTCATCCAACCGTTGACCGCGATGACCGTCAGCGAGCCGGTGATGCCCGCGATGACGATCGGGATCCCGCTCAGCAGGTGCGCGCGCGGCGAGAGCCGGTCCCAGCCGTAGACGTAGATGCCGATGAAGATCGCCTCGAGGAAGAACGAGAAGCCCTCGATCGCGAAGCCGAGACCGAACACGCTCCCGAACGTGGCCGTGAAGTCGGGCCACAGCAGGCCCATCTCGAACGACAGGATCGTCCCGGTGATCACGCCGACCGCGAACAGCGCCACCATCACCCGCGTCCAGCGCCGCGCGATCGTCAGGTAGACCTCGTCGCCGGTCCGCCGGTACAGCCACTCGGCGAACAGCACCATCGCCGGGAAGGCGATGCCGAAGCACACCAGCGGGATGTGGACCGCGAACGACAGCGCCTGCATATGCCGCGCCTGAAGCAGGTACTCCTGCTGGACCGCGAGCGCCGCCGTGAACACCGTCCCCGCATCCTCTCATCTGCGGCTCGCTGCGCTACCACAGCTGCCCGCCGCTCCTGCGCGCACCGGGATCAGCCGGCGTCGGCCTGACGCCGTCACTTCCTCGTGGCGGAGATCACGGTCCTACAGCGGAGGGGGAGAAGCCATTTAGAGGCCACTCTTTGCCACATGCGCGACGCTGCGGCGCGCCGCTGGCCCAATTTTCTGTATTTCAGGATACTCTATTAGGACGTTGTCCGAGGGAGGGGGCCGCAGGTGTCGCGCATTGGATTGAACTCCGCCAGCCGCTCCGGTCGGCGGCGGA
>JAXDHL010000314.1:0-8085 GCA_034664525.1 Solirubrobacteraceae bacterium | reverse complement strand
TGGTCGACCTGTTCCCGATCGCGTTCCTGCCGAAGGACCACGCGCTGGCGGTCGCGATCATGTCCTATGACGGCGGCATCGCCTTCGGGCTGCTCGGCGACTACGACACGATGTACGACCTCGACGCCCTGGGCGACGACATCGGGACGGCGCTGGCGGAGCTCGTCGAGACCGCCGCGCGGCATTCGGCGGAGACCGCCGCATCGAGCGCCAACGCGCCAGTTCGGTAGATCGTCCAACCGCGCTCGCGGGTCCGCGTTGACTCAAGCGACGGCACCGTCCCGGCCCCTCACACCCGGGACACTGCCGCGCAGTATCGAAGGCCGCTGGAGGGCTCCTCACACCCGCCAGCGGCCTTCGGCGTTAGGAGGCAGTCGCCTCGATCGGCGTGGAAGTCGGCCGGGGCACCGACACAAAGGTGTGGACATCTGAATCGGGTCCCCCGGATGACGGGTACCACACCGGCATGGGCATCGGGACATCGATCTTCCTCATCGCCGTCGGCGCGATCCTGCGCTGGGGGATCACGACGAACCACATCGCCGGGATCCGCGTCTCCGTCGTGGGGCTGATCCTGGTGATCGTCGGCATCGTGGGACTCGTGGTCTCCCTGCTCTACGTCAGCATCTTCGCCCGCGGCCGCGACCGCGGGTACCCCTAGCCGGGCCGATCAGCGCGCCGCGAGCACGGCCTGGTAGTCGTCCCAGCTGTCGACGTCGAGCGGCACCGCGCCCCGCACGGACACGTCGACGACCTCGCTCGCCCGCCGGTCGAGCAGCTTCCAGACGCCCTTGTCCCCGTGCAGCCCCGCGAGCGCGCCGAAGACGCTGCGCCCGAACGCGAGCGGGTGGCCGCGCCCGTCGTCGTAGCGGCAGGCGGCCAGCGGCGCACCGCCGCGGCCGTCGATCAGCGCCCGCACCGTCGCGGCCGTCACGCCGGGCTGATCGCCGAGCAGCAGCACGAGCGCGGCCGCCCGCGGGTCGAGCACGGTGAGCGCCAGGGCGATCGAGGACGAGCAGCCGGTGCCGAAGTCGTGGTTCTCGACCACCTCGGCCCCGGACAGGTCGACGGTCTCGCGAACGCCGTCCGCGGCCCCGCCGATCGCGCACACGAGCTGGTCGAAGCCGCAGGCGCGGGCGGTCGCGAGCGTGTGGTCGAGCAGCGTCCCGTCGCCATAGGGCAGCAGCTGCTTCGGCCGCCCGAGCCGCCGCGACCCGCCGGCGGCGAGCACCAGCCCGGTGACGAACTCAGTGTGTCGCGACATCCTGCGAGCCGCGCGCCGCGAACGCCGTCCGGCAGCCTTCGCAGCAGAAGTAGACACGCTCCCCATCCACGTCGAGGTGGACGGACGCGGCGCTCGCGGCGACCTCCATGCCGCAGATCGGGTCGATCGCCGTCGCCGGCGGAGTGACCGCCGGTACCGGCGCCGCCGGTCCGTGCGCGGTCCGCTCCGCGACCAGCTCGGCGAGGATCGAGATCGCCACGTCAGCCGGCGCGCGGGCGCCGATGTCGAGCCCGGCCGGCGTGTGCACGACCGCCCGCAGCGCGTCGGGCAGGTCGAGCGACTCGAGCACCGCCCGGCCGCGGCTGGCGCTCGCCACCAGGCCGACGTAGCTCACGCCGGCCTCCAGCGCCTCCACGAGCACCCGCTCCTCGCCGGCGCCGTGCGAGGCGACGATCACCGCGGCGTCACCGGCTCCCGGGTGCACGTCGTCCGCTCCGGCGCGCTGGACGGCGTAACCCGCCGTCCGCGCCAGCGCCTCCAGGGCGCGCGCGATCGGCGTGTCGCCGGCGATCGCGACTCGCGCCGCCGGCACCTGCGGCTCGAGGAAGATCTCCAGCGACCCGCCGCTGAGGCACGGGTTGTGCGCGACGACGACGCCGTCCGCGCCGCTCGCGTCCTCGGCGCCCTCGCCCGGCTCGGCGCCCGGAAGCAGGCGCAGCAGGATCGCGTCGCCGGTCTCGAGGCAGCGCGCGGCATGCAGCCGCACCGACGCCTGGGCGCACACCCCGCCCACGAACCCTTCGATCGTGCCATCGGCCAGGACGAGCGCCGAGTCGCCCGGGCGGACGCTCGTGGGCTTCGCGGTCCGGACGACGGTGGCCGTCACGAACGGTGCGCGGTCGGCCAGGAGGCGCTCCATGTGCTGCACGAGGTCGCCCTTGATCATCGCGGCGGCCCTCCTTTCGCTTGCATCGCTTCCCAGACCCGCGACGGCGTGCACGGCATGTCCACGTGGTGGACGCCGTACGGCGCGAGCGCATCGCAGATCGCGTTGACGATTGTCGGCGGCGAGCCGACCGTGGCCGACTCCCCGATGCCCTTGGCGCCGATCGGATGGTGCGGCGACGGCGTGACCGTGAAGTCCGTCTCCCAGTCCGGGACCTCCACCGCGGTCGGGATCAGGTAGTCCATCAGCGAGCCGCTGAGACAGTTGCCCGCCGTGTCGAACGCGACCATCTCCATCAGCGCGATGCCGACGCCGTCGGTGAGCCCGCCGTGGATCTGGCCCTCGACGATCATCGGGTTGATCCGGACGCCGCAGTCGTCGACGGCGACGAAGCGCCGGACCTTGACGGCGCCGGTCCCCGGGTCGACGTCGACGACGCACACGTAGGCGCCGAACGGGAACGTCAGGTTGGGCGGGTCGTAGACGGCTTCGGCGTCGAGGCCGGCCTCGACGCCCTCGGGGAGCTCGATCGGCCCGCGGGCGGCGGCGGCGATCTCGCGGATCGACGCCCCCTTCTCCGGGTCGCCGACGACGACCCAGCGCGCGGGCGGCCCCTTGGTCCACTCGAGGTCCCCGGGCGCCACCTCGAGCATCGCCGCGGCGACGATCCGGGCCCGCTCGCGGACCTTGCGCGCGGCGAGCGCCGTCGCCGCGCCGCTCACCGGCGTCGACCGCGAGCCGTAGGTCCCGAGCCCGTACGGGGTGGTGTCCGTGTCGCCGTGGATCACGTCGACGTCCTCCGGCGGGATCCCGAGCTCCTCGGCGACGATCTGCGCGAACGTCGTCTCGTGCCCCTGGCCCTGGGTCTGGACGCTGATCCCGAGCTGCGCGGTGCCGGTCGGCGACACGCGCAGCGACGCGCCGTCGTTCATGCCGAGCCCCATCATGTCCATGTGCCGGCGCGGGCCGGCGCCGACCGCCTCCGTGAAGAAGGCGACACCGATGCCCATCAGCTCCCCGCGCTCCCGGGCGGCCGCCTGCTCGCGGCGCAGCTCGTCGTAGCCGGCGATCTCGAGCGCCCGCCGCAGCGCGCGCTCGTACTCGCCGGAGTCATAGACCCACCCCGTCCGGCTCTCGTAGGGGAATTGCTCGGCCTTGAGCAGGTTCAGCAGGCGCAGCTCGACCGGGTCCATCCGCAGCTCGCGCGCCAGGCAGTCGACCGTGCGCTCGATCAGGTAGACCGCCTCCGCGATCCGGAACGAGCAGGCGTACGCGACCCCGCCCGGCGCCTTGTTCGTGTACACGCCGGTCACGCGGCAGTGCGCGGCGGCGACGTCGTAGGACCCGGTGAAGACGCTGAAGAACCCCGCCGGGTGGCGGCTCGGCTGCGCGGTCGCGTTGAACGCGCCGTGGTCGGCGATGACGTCGACGCTGATCGCCAGCATCCGGCCCTCGCGCGTCGCGGCGATCCGCCCGCGCATCACGTAGTCGCGCGCGAAGCCGGTCGACATCAGGTTCTCCGAGCGGTCCTCCATCCACTTGACCGGCCGCCCGAGCATGCGCGCCGCGACGATCGCGCACACGTAGCCGGGATAGACCGGGACCTTGTTGCCGAAGCCGCCGCCCACGTCGGGCGAGATGACGCGGATCTTGTGCTCCGGCAGCCCCGTGATCAGCGCGTAGATCGTGCGGTGCGCATGCGGCGCCTGGGTCGTGCACCAGATCGTGAGCTTGCCGCTGACCGCGTCGAAGTCGGCCACCGCGCCGCACGTCTCCATCGGCGCCGGGTGCGAGCGCGGGAACACCATGTCCTGCTCGACGACGACCTCGGCGCGCGCGAAGGCCGCCTCGGTGGCGGCGGCGTCGCCGGCCTCCCAGTCGAAGATGTGGTTGTCCGCCCGGCCCGGGTCCTCGTCGCGGATCACGGCGGCGTCGGGGTCGAGCGCCCGGGTGGCGTCCATGACCACCGGCAGCTGCTCGTACTCGACGTCGATCAGTTCGAGCGCATCGCGGGCCGCGTAGCGGTCGTCGGCGATGACGAACGCGACCTCCTGGCCCTGGAAGCGGACCTTGTCGGTGGCCAGCACCGCCTGCCGGTCGGCCGACATCGTCGGCATCCAGGCCATGTCCCGCGCCTCGAGGTCGGCGCCGGTCACGACGGCATGGACCTTCGGGTGCTGCAGCGCGGCCGACGTGTCGATCGAGACGATGCGCGCGTGCGCGACCGGGCTGCGCAGCACCGCGCCGTGCAGCATCCCGCGCAGCTGGACGTCGTCGACGTAGCGTCCCTGGCCGCGGATGAAGCGCGCATCCTCCTTGCGCCGCAGGCTCCCGTAGCCGATCGGGCGGTCCTCGATGGCGGTCATGTCAGCGCCCCCCTGTGCCGCGGCGGGCGGCGAAGCGGGCGCGGTCCGCGGTCTCGTCGGTGTCGGGGACGTTGACCGTGCCGCAGCCGCCGCAGCGGACCCGGACCTTGAAGTCCATGTAGGCGGGGTCCATCGCCACCGCGAGCACGTTCCCGCACGCCACGCAGACGTAGTCGTCGGGCCCGTTGCCGCGGAACACGGGCCGGGCGGGGTCGTCCTGGACGGCGGTGCCGCCACCCATCGGGACCTCGCCGTCCCTGATCCGCCGCATCGTCAGCCGGGCCATCACGAACCGCGTCAGATCTCGGCCAGCTTCGTGGTGAAGTCGGCGATCAGCGCGTCCAGCACGCTTGACACGACGCCCTCGCCCATCGAGGCCGCCTTGCCGCTGATCTGCGCGGCGGTGTGGATCGTCCCGCCGCCGTCGCCGAGCGAGAACGAGACGTCCGCGTTGGCGTAGCCGGAGCCGCCGGTGTCGCGCGACTTCACGCGCAGCAGCGCGCGGTGGGCGTCGTCGTCGCGCTCGGCGACCTCGACGGTCCCCCGGAAGGTCATCGACATCGCGCCCATGCGCACCTTGATCTCCGCCTTGGCGGCGTCGGGGCTCGTGCGCTCGAGGACGGATCCGCCCTCGACGCACGGGATGATGCGGTCGAGGTCCAGGATCGCCTCCCAGTTGTACGCGGTCGGCTTCCCCGTCGAGAAGGCGTGGTCGAGCTCAACCATCGTCGCGGCTCCTTGTGCCGGTGGCTTCGGGGTGTTGGACCGGTGGGACCGCGGCGTCGATCGACACCTCGACGACGTCGGCGACCTTGAGCGTCCCGAACAGCGTGGAGTAGGGCTTCATCCGCCAGTCGGTCTGCTTGATCCGGGCGCGCCCGCGCAGGCGGCCGTCCGCGATCGTGAGGTCGAGCGCCAGCGGCGCGCGCACGCCGGAGAGCTCGAGCTCCCCCTGGGCATGGACGGTGTCACCGTCGAGGTCGACCCGGGTCGAGCGGTACTCGATCGGGGTCCGCTTGAGGACCTCGTCGTCGATCGTCTGCGACACGGCCCGCTTCTCGTCGTCGCCGAACGGCGCCATGCCGCCGCTGGCCTTGCGGACGCGCAGCGACCGGGCGTCGGCGGTCACCGCGATCGACGGCCGCTCACCGGCCTCGAGCGTGCCGCGCCAGCGCGTGACCTCGATCTCGAGATCGTGCCCGGCCTTCGCCGCGACGCCGCCCTTGGCGGTGTGGACCGTCAGCGTCCCGTCGCCGGGGCCGAACACATAGGTGCCGGGCTCGAGCGCCACGGTCAGTCCCGGTACACGGTCTGCGCGTCGAGGCCGCCCTCGACGCCGGGCGGGAGCGCGCCCGACCCGTGGGCGTACAGCGCCAGGTCGGCGATCGTCTGGGTGGCGCCGTCGGCGACGAACGCGCCGTCGGCCCAGCGCAGGCCGCCGGCCGGGGTGTCCAGCGCCATGCCGGCGAGCAATTGCGCCTTGGCGCGGATCTTGCCGGTGGCGCTCGTGATCGCGGCGGGGGTCCCGCCGGACGGGCTGGTGTTGAACCCGTGGCCGGAGCCGAAGCGGCTCTCGTCGGCCGGGACGACCTTGACGTCGAGCGCCGGCACCCCGAGCTCGCGGGCGACCAGCTGGGCGTACTCGCCCTCGTGGCCATCGGCCTGGGTCGTCAGGCTCAGCACCATCTTGCCGGTCGGGTGGACCCGCAGGAAGACGGCGCGGTACGCCTCGTCAGCCATGGTCGGAACTCCTCGCGTCGGTGTCGGTGGGCATCTCGCGCTCGAGCCGCCGGCGCTCCTGATGGGCAGTCAGCGCGTTGTGCTCCTCGAGATCGCAGAAGCTCGGCTGGGGCCCCCCGAGCGGGTGCGGCGGCACCGCCGGACGGGTGCAGCCCGGGAAGATGCAGGTCTTCTCGGTCATCGCGCCCAACCCGGGGTCGTGTTGCCGCGGCTCGGGCCGTAGCCGCTGGGCATGGCGACCGAGCTGCCGGCCACCGGGGTGGCACTGGCCCACGGCTCGTCCTCCGGCGCGGCGTCGCCCGCGGGCGCCGGCCGGCGCCCGGCGCCCGCCGTGGCCGCGAGCGCGTCGGCCACCTCGCCGAGCGCGTCGAGGCTGTGACCGCTGACCAGCGCGTCGACGTGCGGCAGCGCGGCGACCATCCCGCCGGCTCGCGGCTGGAAGCCGGTCGCGCTCACGCGCGGGTTGACCCAGACGATCCGATGGGCGAGCCGCGCCAGCCGCTCCATCTCGCGCGCCACGAGCACCGGCTCGCCGCGCTCCCAGCCGTCGGAGAGGATGAGCACGACCGCGCCGCGTGCCATCCCACGCCGGCCGTGGCGGTCGTTGAACGCCTGCAGCGCCTCACCGATCCGCGTGCCGCTCGACCAGTCCGGCGCCGCGGCCGCGGCACGCTGGATCGCGCGCTCCGGGTTGCGCGAGGCCAGCGCGCGCGTCACGCGGGTCAGGCGGGTGGCGAACACGAACGCCTCGGCCTGCGGGCCGGTCCCCAGCGCGCACTTGAGGAACTGCAGGTAGGCGCGCGCGTACGGCTCCATCGAGCCCGAGATGTCGCACAGCATCACGATCCGGCGCGGTACGACGCGGCGGCGCCGGCGGGCGAGCCGGATCGGGTCGCCGCCGGTCCGCAGCGCGCCGCGCAGCGTGCGCCGCATGTCCAGCTGCTCGCCGCGCCGGCCGCGTTCGGCGCGGCGGGTGCGCCGCAGCGGCGTCGCGATGCGCAGGCGCGTCATCAGCCGGTAGAGCTCGGCCAGCTCGCCGGGCTCCAGCGCGTCGAAGCGCTTGCTGCGCAGGACCTCCTCGTCGCTGGCCGCCATCGGGACCGCAACAGCGGATCCGGGCTCCTCGCCCGCGCGCCCGGGGGCGGCGCCGCCGGCGGGCGCCCCCGCCGCTCCGGCGGGCGCGCGCCGCGCGCCGCCGCGAAGCGGGTCGGGCGGCGCCGGCACCCGCCGGGCGTCCTCGGGCACGGGATCCGGCTCGGCCGGCGTCGCGCCGAACACCTCGCGGAACACCGCGTCGAACACGGTCACGTGCGTGGCGTCGAAGACGAGCGCGACGCGCGCGGTCCAGTACAGGCGCCGGCGCGACACCGGGCGCACGAGCGCAAGCGCCTGGGCGAAGCGCGCCGAGCGCTCAGGGGTCACCGGGAGGCCGGCGTCGTGCAGCCGGCGGCCGAAGCGCGCGACGAGCGCCGGCAGGTCGAGCTCGACGGTCTCGACCGCGAAGCTCACTCGACCGTCCCCACGAGCTGCTCGAGGCCGGCCGCGCGCACGACCTCCTGGTCCTCGCCGTACTTGAGCACCGATCCGAGCGTGCGATCGACCGTGGCCGCGTCCAGCCGCCGCACGCCCAGCAGCTCGAGCGCCGCCAGCCAGTCGATCGCCTCGGCGATGCCCGGCGGCTTCTGCACGTCGCTGTCGCGCATGCGGGCGACCGCGCCGACGACCTGCACCGCGAGCGTCTCCGACGTCCCCTTCACGCGGCGGCGGACGATCTCGACCTCGCGCTGCGGCGACGGGTAGTCGATCCA
>JAXDHL010000313.1:0-3366 GCA_034664525.1 Solirubrobacteraceae bacterium | reverse complement strand
CCTCGATCGCGTGACGCAGGGCAGCCATGCCCCTCTGTCGCGCGAACCCGTCATCCCCCCAGTCTCAATCTGAGCGGAGGACCCTTCCCGGGAAAATCTCGGGAAAACTCCACCCCGATGAGGCGGTCTCCGGCCGCATCCAGCGGCATCAGCCACCGGGCTCCGCGCAGGCACGTGGACCCTTCGTCCTTGGCTCTGTTGCGAGGAATCACCTATCTCTAAGCGGAGGGGGAGGGATTCGAACCCTCGGTAGGGGGGTTACCCCTACAACGGTTTTCGAGACCGCCCCGTTCAACCACTCCGGCACCCCTCCGCGGATGCCGCGCACGAGGCGCGGGAACGGGAAGGCTAGCGGCACTGCGCCGCGGAGGGCGGCCAAACGCAGCCGGGCTTGTGGACCGGGGTGGAGGGTAGGATCGCGCCATGCCAACCCCGCGTGAGCGTGCCGAGGAGAAACGCCGACAGAAGCTCGAGGACGTCGAGCGGCAGAAGGAGAGCGGCGAGCTCGTCGTACGCCAGATGACGGACGAGGAGCGCGAGAAGTTCCCCAAGCTCACCGAGGAAGAGCAGGAGAAGCGGCGCACGCGGCGCCGCCGCTCCTGAGCACCACTCCGTCAGCGGACCCGCACGCGGCGCGACGCCGCATGGAGGACCGTCTTGCCCGTGGACGCCGTGACCGTCGCCCGGTAGCGCCCGGGCCGCTTCAGCTTGAAGGTCACCCGGTAGGCGCTGACGATCGTGCGCTTGACCGTCGCCCGCCGCACGATCCTGCCGTTGCGACGGAGGACGATCCGGACGCGCGCGTGCTGCGGTGCGCGCCCGTAGACCGCCAGCCGCCTGCCCGTGCGTGCGATCCGGGCGACGAGCCGCCGGCCGCCCTTCACCGTAGGCGCGGCGGACGTCGGCGCCGCGGCCGCCGGTGCTGCGGTCAGTGCGGCCGGCATGACGAACGCGTCTGAGGTCGAGCCGTCGATCGTGGCCTGCGGCACCTCGAACGGCGCGGTCTTGAGCCAGTCCTCGAGCCGCAGCGACGGGCCGCCCTGGATCGTCGCGTCGCGCGTGTAGCGCAGGAACGGGAGATCGACGGTCCCGCCGCGCACCTGGACGGCGGAGTTCGTCGGCGTGTGCAGCCACCACTCGGCGTTCGAGCCCGTGACCAGCAGGCCGAGGCGGTGGCCCGGCGGGATCTTCCAGTCGTTGCCGTAGAGCTCGAGCGACACCGTGCTGTCCCCCGCTGCCGGGATCAGCGACGCGTTGCGTGAGAGCAGGATGGCCTGACGGTCGGGTCCGATGTCGTAGGTGTCGACGACGAGGTTCGCGTTCGCTGCGGTCGTGGTGACCTGCACCGCCGCGTTCGGGACGCCGGAGTACCAGGCGTCGGACGCCAGCGGCTTGGAGATCGTCCAGACCCCTACGCCGGCGCCGGAGCCGGTGCCCGACTGGTTGCCGTCGTCGGTGTAGGTCCCGGCGCGCAGCGGCTCGGAGATCAGGTGCGAGTCGACCGGCGGCCAGGCCGCCTCGGAGCGCCAGCTGCCGTCCGAGGTCTCGACCGCGACGGGCGGGTCCTGGTCGGTCGGCGCGTCGGCGAGCGGGACCCCGCGCACGTTGTGGTCGAAGAAGCGCATGACCTCGTCGAACCAGCCGGCGCGGCCCATCTTCAGGCGCCCGGTGGCGTCGGTGTCGTTGCCGCGCACGTGGTCCCACATGCCGAACCAGCCGCGCTTCGGGCCGCGGACGGCGTTGAAGAAGTCCCACGCGCCGTCCGGCTTGGTGTTGTTCTCGAGGAAGCCCTGGGTCATGAACAGCGGGACCCGCACGTCACCGGCGCGCGCGATCAGGTTGCGCGCCTTCCAGTAGTCCGATCCGTGGTCGGGGTCCTGCTGCGCCGCGTAGTTCGTCGCCAGGCAGGCGGGGTCGGTCGCGCCACCGACGTTGTAGAGCGGCGAGTCGAGCAGCGGCCCTGGGGTGGCGGCGATCGCGTCGTAGAGCGCCGGGGTGGCGACGGCGTTCTCGAACCGGACGCCGTTGGAGTACAGGTAGCGGTAGAGGTCGTAGACCGGCTCCTGGGAGACGACCGCGGCGAGCCCCTTCGGGTTCGAGACCGCGCCGATCAGCCCGGTCACGCCGTCATAGGACTTGCCGTACATGCCGACGCGACCGGTCGACCACGGCTGCGACGCCGCCCACTCGACGGCCGATTTCACGTCGGCCTGCTCGCCGGGACCGGCCCAGTCCAGGCAGCCGCTCGAGCCGCCGAACCCACGCAGGTCGACCATCACGAACGCGTAGCCGCGCTGCATCAGCTTCGCGCCGTTGACGAAGTCGTAGAAGCGGTCCGACGGGCCGGTCGACGGGCCGACCGGGTCGTAGCCCGTGTCCTCGACGGGACCGGCCGGGCCGGTCTGGCCCGAGTGGTTGAAGTACGGGCCGATCGAGAGGATGACCGGGACCTTGGCGGTGTCCGACAGGTCCTTCGGCCGCAGGATGTCGGCGTGCAGCTGGGTGCCGTCGGGCTCGCTGATCGTCGCCTCGGTCCACTTCGCGCCGGGTGGCACGTCGGCGGCGCGTGCCGCGCCGGGGACGAGGAGGACGAGCAGGGTCAGGAACGGCAGCAGACGACGTCGGGACATGCAGCCTCCAACGACGGCTGCGCCGGGAACTAGCGGCGGGCGGCGAAGAACGCGCGCAGGACGGCGGCGCACTCGTCGGCCAGCGGGCCCGACTCGACCACCGGCCGGTGGTTCAGCCGCGGCTCACCGAGGACGTCGAGCACGCTGCCCGCCGCGCCCGCCTTCGGGTCCGTCGTCCCGAAGACGACGCGTGGGATCCGGGCCAGCACGACCGCGCCCGCGCACATCGCGCACGGCTCGAGCGTGACGTAGAGGGTCGTGTCCAGCAGCCGCCAGGAGCCCAGCGACTCTGCTGCGCGCCGGATCGCCAGCAGCTCGGCGTGCGCGGACGGGTCCTGCAACCGCTCGCGCTCGTTGTGGCCGGCGGCCAGGATCGCGCCCCCGGAAACGATGACGGCACCCACCGGCACATCGCCGTGGGTCTCGGCCAGCCGCGCCTCCTCCAGGGCGGCCGCCATCCAGCGCAGGTCGTCTTGAAAAAGGGAGCTCACGGGCGATCGCGGTCACTATCTTGGCCCTTCCGGGCGCCGGGGCAACTTCCCGTCGTCTGCCGGGTTCTACCAGCGCCCCATGCCCTTCGCACTCCGCCGCGCCGTCGCTGTGCCCGTCCTCGCCGCGTGCGCGGTGGTCGCCGCCCCCGCTCACGCCCCGGCCGCGACGCGGCCGCTCGCCCGCACCGCCGTCGCCGGCCGCGACTACCGGGCGGGGGAGGTCGTCGTCCGCTACGCGCGCACGG
>JAXDHL010000312.1:0-8361 GCA_034664525.1 Solirubrobacteraceae bacterium | reverse complement strand
TCGTCGCGCGCGGCGGCCAGGCCGGTCGCCAGCGCGGGCCCGCGGCCGTGGATGCCGTGCATCCCGTAGGTGTCCATGTAGTACGAGAAGCGCCCGGCGCAGCCGATGCCGGTGACGAACACGATGTTCTCCGGCGGCACGCCGAGCTCCGGGAAGACGCCCTGGACGGCGCTCAGGATCGCGTAGTCCCCGCAGCCCGGGCACCAGCGCGTCTCCTGATCGGACTGGAAGTCCGCCTTGGTGAGCTGCACGGTGTCAGACACGCTTGAGGATCTCCTGCTCGAGCTCGGCGGCGAACAGCGGCTGGCCCTTGACCTTCGAGTAGCTCTCGACGTCGACGAGGAACTCGGCGCGCAGCACCTTCGCGAGCTGCCCCGAGTTCATCTCCGGCAGCAGCACGCGCTCGTAGGACCGCAGGACCTCGCCGGTGTTGGCCGGCAGCGGGTTGAGGTGGTGGAGGTGGGCGACCGCGACGCGCTTGCCGCCGTCGCGCGCCCGGCGCACGCCGGCCCGGATCGCGCCGTAGGACGAGCCCCAGCCGATCACCAGCAGGTCCGCGTCGACGTCGCCGGCGACCTCGAGGTCGGGCACGTCGACGCCGGCCACCTTGGCCGCGCGGAGGTCGGTCATCCGCTGGTGGTTGGCGGCCTCGTAGGAGATCCCGCCCTGGCCGTCCTGCTTCTCCAGGCCGCCGATGCGGTGCTGCAGGCCGGGTGTGCCCGGGATCGCCCATGGCCGCGCGAGCCGGTCGTCGCGGGCGTAGGGGAGGAACGGCTGGTCCTCGCTCGGCGGCGCGGTGCGGAAGTTCGGGTCGATCAGCGGCAGCGTTTCGGCGTCCGGGAGCTTCCACGGCTCGGACGAGTTGGCCACGTAGAGGTCCGACAGGAACATCACCGGCGTGCGGTAGGTGACCGCGATGCGCACCGCCTCGATGATCGCGGCGAAGCACTGCGCGGGCGACGACGGGGCGATCACCGGCAGCGGCGACTCGCCGTGGCGCCCGTACAGCGCCTGCAGCAGGTCGGACTGCTCCGTCTTGGTCGGCAGGCCGGTCGACGGACCGGCGCGCTGGACGTCGATGACGATCATCGGCAGCTCGAGCATCACCGCGAGGCCGATCGTCTCGGTCTTGAGATCGAGGCCGGGGCCGGAGGTCGCGGTCACGCCGAGCGCGCCGCCGAACGCGGCGCCGAGCGCGATCGAGGCCGCGGCGATCTCGTCCTCGGCCTGGATCGTGCGCACCCCCATGGCGTGGTGGCGCGAGAGCTCGTGCAGCAGCTCGGAGGCCGGGGTGATCGGATAGGCGCCGAGCAGCAGCGGCAGTCCCGAGCGCACCGACGCGGCGACGAGCCCGAGCGCCGTCGCCTGGGTGCCGTTGACGTTGCGGTAGGTGCCCGGCTCGACGTCGGTCGCCGGCGCCACGTGCACCTGCGTGCCGATCAGCTCGGAGGTCTCGCCGAAGCTCCAGCCCGCCCGGTAGGCGGCCAGGTTGGCCTCCATCACGTGCGGCTTGCCGCCGAACTTCTGCGCGATCCAGCGCTCGGTGACGTCCGACGGGCGGTCGTAGAGCCAGGACAGCAGGCCGAGCGCGAACAGGTTCTTGGCCTTCTGGGCGTCGCGCGAGGTGACGCCCTCCATCCCCTCGACCGCCCGCTGGACGAGCGACGTCATGGGCACGCGCTTGACGTCGAACGCCGCCAGCGAGCCGTCCTCGAGCGGGTTGACGTCGTAGCCGGCCTTCTGCAGCGAGCGCTTGGTGAAGGCGTCCTCGTTGACGATGATCTGCGCCCCGCGCTCGAGCCCCGCCAGGTTGGCCTTCAGCGCCGCCGGGTTCATGGCGACGAGCACGTTCGGGGTGTCGCCGGGCGTCAGGATGTCGCGCGCGGCGAAGTGGATCTGGAACGCCGACACGCCGCCGACGGTGCCCGCGGGCGCGCGGATCTCGGCCGGGAAGTCCGGCAGTGTCGCCAGATCGTTGCCGAGCACCGCGGTCGCGTCCGTGAACCGGCTGCCGGCGAGCTGCATGCCGTCGCCGGAATCGCCGGCGAAGCGCACGATGACCCGCTCGCGCTCCTCGATCGTCTTCACAACCCGGTGTTGGTCCAGCGCCACGTCTCGGCTCACAGTAGTTGCATACCCAAGCAACCGGATCAGGTTTCACCTGAAGGGAGCTCGAACTCCTGTTCACCGATGGCCAGGACCGTCGGCTCGCCGGGGCGCGCGGCGATCGACAGCGGCTCTCCGGAGCGGGTCGCGAACTCGGCCATCGCGACCGTGCGGCCGCCGAGCGCGCGGGCGAGCGCCCGGACGGCGCCGGCCAGCATCTCGACCGCGCCGATCGGGGCGGAGACCTGGCCGGCGGCGGGATCGACGTCGATCGCGGTCGCCGGCACCGGCGCCGGCACCTCCACGGGCAGCGGGGGCACGTCGGCGATCGCCGCCGGCGGGATGATGAAGGCCTCTTCGCCCTGCGTGATCGTCAGCGGCTGACCGGGCTCGCACTCGAGCAGCGGCGGCTCGCGCTGGTCGCCGATGTCGAGCATCACGGTCACCCGCACCGCCCCGGCGCGCTCGGTGAACTCGCGCACGGTCGCCATCACCACGTCGTGGCGGGCGAGCTCCTTCCAGCTGGTCCCGGGATCGGAGTCGGCCATCGGCTCACTTCAATGGTCGCACTTCTATGACCACCGTCGCCTATCTCGTCACCTCCCATACGCTTCCGGAGCAGGTCCTGCGGCTGGTGCGCACGATCCGCGAGCTCTCCCCCGCGTCGCCGGTGCTCGTCCACCACGATCCGCGCCGCACGCGCGTCGACGCGTCCCCGCTCGGCGCGACGATGGTGGAGCCGCTGCCGGCGGTCGACTGGGGCCGGGCGTCGCAGCTCGACATGCTGCTGCGCGGCCTCGCGACCGCGCTGCGCTCGGCCCGCTTCGACTGGCTGACCGTGCTCTCGGGCCAGGACTATCCGGTGCGGCCGCTGGAGGCGATCGAGCGCGACCTCGCCACCACGAGCTACGACGGGTTCGTCGAGGGGCAGCTGGTCGAGCCGCCGTCGTGGCGGCGCGACGGGCGCGACGAGTTCGCTCGCCGCTACTTCTACGCGTGGACGGGCGTCCCCGAGCCCGGACCGCTCCCGCGCCGGGCGATCGCGGCCGCGCGGCCGCTGGTCGCGCTGCGCGACCTCCCGTCAGGCCCCGTCCTCGGCCGCCGCGCGCGCACCCCGTTCGGGCCGGCGCTGCCGTGCCGCCGCGGGGCCGACTGGCTGACGCTGTCGCGCCGCTGCGTCGAGATCGTCGACGCAGCCGCCCGCGAGCGGCCCGGCCTGCACGCCTACTTCCGCCGCACGCTGATCGCAACCGAGGCCTACCCGCACACGGTGCTGCACGCCCACGGCGGGCTGCGCCTCTCGGGCGACGTCCGGCGCTTCACCGCCTGGGAGCCCGGCAGCGCGCATCCGCGCGTCCTGCGGCGCTCGGACCTGGACGCGATGCTCGGGTCGGGAGCCGACATCGCCCGCAAGTTCGACGCCACCGTCGACGCCGGTGTGCTCGACGAGCTCGACCGTGCGCTGCGCGCCTGAAGGTGTACGCGTGGGACCGGTGAGTACAGGATCCGCACCGGGCTGCCGATGATCGGATCGTGCCCACCCGCCGCCGTCTCCGCGGGACGCTTCTGTGCGTCCTCGTCTCCCTGCTGGCGCTGCCCGCCGCCGCGCGTGCAGCCGAGCCGGGCATAACCCCGCTCAACCTCAAGGGCGGCGCCTCCGTCGACGAGCCGAGCACGATCGCCTCCGCGCTCAACGGCCACGGCTGGGTGCGCATGTTCGCCGACTGGCAGCAGGTCGTCGCCGCTCCGCAGGAGGAGCTCGGGGAGATGAACACCCGCGTCAACGCGTTCCGCAGCCACGGCCAGAAGGTCGTGATGACCGTGCAGGCGCCGCCGCCGGGGACCGACATGAACAGCGCCGCCGGCGTCGCCGCGTACGCCGACTTCATGGCCTCGCTGGCCAAGCAGTTCAAGGGGCGCGTGAGCGTGTGGGAGCTGTGGAACGAGCCCGACGGCACGTTCTGGACCGGCAACGGCACCGCCACCCCGGCCGCCTACGCCGCGATGCTGAAGGCGGCCTACCCGGCGATCAAGGCCCAGGACCCAGCCGCGACGGTCATCGTCGGCGGTCTCGTCGGCAACGACTTCGACTTCGTGGAGGGCCTGTACGCCAACGGCGCCGGCGCGGACTTCGACGGCGTGGCCGTGCACACCGACACCGCCTGCCGGATCGACGCACCGGGCGTCGTCTACCGCGAGCCGAGCGGCCGCATCGGGCGCTTCGCCTTCACCGGCTACCGCGAGGTCTACGCCACGATGGCGCGCCACGGCGACGGCAACAAGGGCATCTGGATGACCGAGGTCGGCTGGAACGACGCCACCGACCTGACGTGCGACGAGGGCGCCAACAAGGGCACCCGAGCGAAGGGCGTCAGCGCTGCCGACCAGGCGCGCTTCCTCAAGATGGCGTTCGCCTGTGTCGCGCCCGACCCGTACGTGAAGCTGGTGTCCTGGTTCACGCTGCAGGACCCGGTTGCGAGCTCGCGCTTCGGCCTCTACGACGCCGCCGGCACGATCCGCCCGGCCTTCGCGGCGCTGCAGTCGGTCGGCGACGGCACCGGCGCCGGGTCGGACCCGAACTGCGGCGGCAAGGTCGACACCGACAAGCCGGCCGTCACGATCTCGGCGCCGTCGCTGTACTTCACGCGGCTCGTCACGTCCGGGACGGCGAGCGACCCGACGACGTCCGTCAAGCGGATCGAGCTGTGGGCCGACGGCAAGAAGGTCATCGGCCAGGACGGCGGCCGCTTCAGCTACGACTGGTTCGGCTCCTCCAAGATCAGCTACGGCGTGCACAAGATCCAGCTGCGCGCCTACGACGAGGCCGGCAACGTCGGCATCGCCGAGACCGCGGTCAGGCGCGGCAACCCCGCCAGCGCACCGCGCACGGTGACCCCGCAGCTCGGGCTGAAGGTCAAGAAGAAGGGCCGCAAGCTGCTGGTGACCGGCACGGTCAAGCCGCCCGCCGACGGCTCGTTCACCGAGCAGCCGCACGGCCGCCTCGAGCTGCGCTTCGAGCGCAAGGTCGGCAAGAGCTGGAAGCGCTCGCGCGTGCGCAAGGGCATCGGCGACGGTGGCGTGCACTACACGTACACCGCCCGCACGAGCGGCAAGTGGCGCGTCTACGCGGTGCTGGTGGCCGACGCGCCCTACAAGCGCGCGGCGACCAGCAAGCACAAGTTCAAGGTCTGACCGGCGGGCGGGCGGGCCGTCAGCCGCCCAGCCCGACGGCCTCGATGACCTGCGCGGCGACGTCCTCCCCCATGCCCTCGAGCTGCGGGAGGACGAAGCCGGCCAGCGCCTCGAGCAGCAGCGAGGTCTCGTCGGCCGGCGCGAGCGTGCGGCGCGCCTTCACGTAGGCGATCGCGTCCGCGTACAGCCCCGGCCCCAGGTCGACGGCGTCGTTGGCGGCGATCAGCCGGCGGCCGACCGCGGCCGCGATCTCGTCGCCGGCGGCCCAGGTCTCCACCAGCTCGTCGAGCTGCGCCCGCTCGAGCGCGGGGACCTCGATGAACACGAAGCGCCGGCGCAGGGCGGCGCTCGTGGCGGCGACGCCGGACAGGTCGGACATCGTGCCGATCACGCGCCACTCGGCGGGCGACTTGAGCTCGCCCCCGCCCGGCAGGTCGATCGGCTGGCCGCCGAGCACGGTCGAGACGCGCCCGAAGGCGCGGTCCAGGCGGACCCGGTCGAGCTCGTCGATCACCAGCCACTTGCCCTGCTTGATCGACTGCGGGACGAGGCCGGGCTCGAATCCGTCGGCGCCGCGGCGGCCGAGCGTCTCGCGGGTGGACATGCCCGCGCCTGCGGAGGTGAACAGGACGCTGCCGCACTTGCCCTGGCGGACGGCGGCCTCGGCGAGCGCGAGCGCGAGCGCGGTCTTGCCCTGCCCGGGGCCGCCCGTGAGGACCAGGTGGCGGCCGGACGCGAGCGCGGCGATCGCCGCGGCGTACACACCGTCGTCGAGGCGCAGGCCGCGGCGCTCGGCGGCGTTGCGGACCTCGTCGAGCGCGAGGAACGGCGGCGGCGCGGCGGCCGCGGGGGCGCTGTCCTGCTCCTGCACCCAGGCCGCGATGTCCTCGGGCCGCAGCGCGCTGATCGCCTGGGTGGGCTTCAGGGCCTGGAAGTCCACCGGCGGCGAGGGCGGCGGCGCGGGAGCGACGGGCCCGGGGGCGGGCGGCACCGGCGGCGGCGCCATCGCCGGCTCGGGGGTAGGCGGCACCGGCGGCGGCGGCGCGTACTCGGGCGGCACCGGCGGAGCGGGCGGCGGAGGCGGTGGGGGTGCCGGTGCCGCCTGCGGCGGCGCGGGCGGCGGAGGCGGCGGGGGCGGGTACGCCGGCTCGGGCGGACGGCCTGCGGACTGCTCGCTCATGCTCGGGTCTCCGGGTCCGGCGCCTTGGGCGGCCGCGAGCGCGGCTGCCTCGATCGGTCCGATGGCGCCCGGCTGCACCGCCGGCGCAACGAACGTGTCCTCGTCCGAATCGGCCGCTGCGAGTTCCGGCCGCTCGGCGCGCGCGTCGGCCGCCGAGGCCGCCGCCCCCTGCGGGTGCAGCTGTCCCGCCAGGTCGACCAGCGGCGTGTGCACCGGCAGCCGCAGCTCGGCCTTCGTCTGCACGCCGGTCGGGGTCAGCCGGTGGTCGGGCCCGATCAGCTCCATGTCGGCGAGCAGCCGCGTGAAGCGCTCGCCCTGCAGGCGGAACGTGTTCTCGTTGTCCCACCCGGCCCGGCCGAGGTACGCGACCGCGCGCCCGAAGTCCTTCGCCGCCACCCACTCACCGGGCCCGAGCGTCGCGTACAGGCTGAGCCCGATCGCGGCCCCGTGCCACACGGAATCCGTCAGGTGCTTCTCCCGCAGGGAGCGCCGAAGCCACTCGGCCTGCCCGGGCGCGACCCCGAACACGTCGGCGGGGTCGCCCGCCCGCGCGTATCGGCGGCCGAGGTCGGTCAGCTCGACGGACCCGCGGTCCTCGGTGACGAAGCCGGCGGCCCGCAGCAGCGACAGGTACTGGCGCGTGCGGCCGGTGTCGGCTTCCGCGTCGGGCGGGAACAGCTCCGCTTCGCTGAACTCGGTGACGAACTCGTCGAGCCGCAGCTTCCCGCGCCGGTCAAGCGCCCGCAGCAGACCGTGTCCGTAACCGATCCGCGGGGCGGGCAGGGGTCGCATCCGCGCGACCCTAACCGGCCGCCCGGCGGCGCGCCAGCTAGGACGCCGGGCGGCGCCGGCGGACCTTGCGCGCGGCCTTCGGCGACGACACCCGGGAGCGCGTTCCCGTCGGTGGCCTGGGGGCGGCGGCGTCGGCCGGGGCGACCGCGGGCTCGGGCACCGGCTCGCGCGTCGCAAGCGGCGCGGGCGCGGTCACGGACGAGTCCGGCTCGCCGGCGAGCGAGTGCAGCGCTCCGGCCGCCGCGTCGAGCGCGGTGGCGGTCAGGCGGAGCGGACGGGCGATAAGCGTCGGTAGGGCCATGCGGATCCTCTACCGCGGACGCCCCGGCGCCGAAACGCACGAGGCCCGGCTCGCGGGACGGCGACCTCAGGCAAGGTCACGACCAATCGTCCTGCGAGCCGGGCCTCGGTTCAGGAGAGTCCAAGCTCACCCATGTGATCGGCAGGCGCGCCCGGAACTTTCATAGGGTGCGGACCCCAATGCCTGGGGTCCTGCGGGCGCGCTGGCCGCCGCCGCCTGGTGGCGGCGGCGGCGGCGCGACTGAGCGGCTGTCAGACCGAAGCCGCCGCGTCTGCCCCAGGACCTAGGAGGAAGTGGTGGTGGTGGTTGTGGTGGTCTCGTCGGGCTTCGCCTTGGCCGTGGCCGAGACGCACTTCCCGAACGCGTTGGACTTGGTCTTGTTGGTGCCGTACTTGGCCTTGAAGGCGGCCGGGTCGCCAGACCGCTCGGTCTTGCAGGACTTGGCGGCGCTGACGTCCGTCTTCGTGTCCGCCGCCGTGGCCGCCTTGGACTTCGAGGAGACGCACTTGCCGTACGCGTTCTTGTCGTTCTTGTTCGTGCCGTACTTGGCGTTGAACGCGGCCGCGTCGGCGGCGCGCTCGGCCTTGCACTGCTTGGCGGCGTTGTCCTGGTTGGCCGTCTCGGTCGTCGTGCGCTTGGAGACGCACTTGCCGAAGGCGTTGGACTTGGTCTTGTTGGTGCCGTAGGCGGCCTTGAACGTCGGAGCACCCATCTGGGCCTTCTCCGTCTTACAGGCCTTCGTGGCGCTGTCGCTGGGGGCAGGAGTCGTGTCCTGCGCCATGGCGGCGGC
>JAXDHL010000311.1:0-6365 GCA_034664525.1 Solirubrobacteraceae bacterium | reverse complement strand
TCGACGGCGAGGCCCCGACCGTGACCGGCGACAGCCTCGCCGCGGCCACCGCGGCGGCGCCCGCCCCGGACGGCGACGTGGTCTTCCGGGCGGCGGCGCCGTTCAAGCCGAGCGGCGCGCTGCACGTCCTCCGCGGCAACCTCGCACCGGACGGCAGCGTGGTGAAGCTCGCGGGCACCGAGCGCACCCGGCACGCCGGCCCGGCGCGGGTCTTCGACGGCGAGGAGGCGTGCGCGGCAGCGGTGCGCGAGGGCGTCGTGCAGCCCGGCGACGTGCTCGTCACCCGTTACGAGGGGCCGGCCGGCGGCCCGGGCATGCGCGAGATGCTGAGCGTCACCGCGTCGGTCGTCGGCGCCGGGCTCGGCGAGTCCGTCGCGCTGGTGACCGACGGCCGGTTCTCCGGCGCCACGCGCGGGCTGATGGTCGGGCACGTGGCGCCCGAGGCGGCGCGCGGGGGGCCGCTCGCCGCCGTGCGCGACGGCGACGTCATCACGATCGACGTCGACGCCGGGCGGGTCGACGTCGACCTGGCCGACGCCGAGATCGCCGCGCGCCTCGCCGCGCTGGAGCCGCCGGCCCCCGCGTACGACTTCGGCGTCTTCGCCCGCTACCGGGCGTGCGTCACGTCGGCATCCGAGGGCGCGGTGCTGCTACCCCCGGAACGGTCGCGGGGCTGGGCCTGAGACTGGCAGGTCGTGCGCCCGCCGCGGCGGTGGATGGCTGGCACCGCTTGTCCGAGCGTCCGCATATCCCTAACCATTACCGGCATGACCAAGCTTCGCTTCGCCGGCCGCCGCGCGCTCGTGACCGGGGCCGGCTCCGGGATCGGCGAGGCCGTGGCCCGCGGCTTGCACGCCGAGGGCGCCGACGTGGTGCTCGCCGACCTCGCCGGCGAGCATGCGCGCGCCGTCGCCGCCGAGCTCGGCGACCGCGCCGAGCCGGTGCAGCTCGACGTGCGCGACGAGGACGCGGTGCGGGCCGTCGCCCGCGATGTCGACGTGCTCGTCAACGTGGCCGGCATCGGCTCCACGACGACCGCGCCGGCCACGTCGCTCGACGTCTGGGAGGACGTCTTTGCCGTCAACGCCCGCGGCACGTTCCTGTGCTGCAAGCACGCGATCCCCGGGATGGTCGACCGCGGCCGCGGCGCGATCGTCAACATGGCGTCCGTCGCCGCCCTCGTCGGGTTGCGCAACCGCGCGGCCTACTGCGCGTCCAAGGGCGCCGTCGTCGCCCTGACGCGCGCGCTCGCGGTCGACCACGTCGGCGACGGGATCCGCGTCAACGCCGTCTGCCCCGGGACGGTCGACTCGCCGTGGGTGCGCCGCCTGGTCGAGGAGGTCGGCGAGTCGCTCGACGCGCTGCGGGCGCGCCAGCCGCTCGGCCGCCTCGGCCGCCCGGACGAGATCGCCGGCGCCGTCCTGTACCTGGCCTCCGACGACGCCGCCTTCGTGACCGGGACCGCGTTCGTGATCGACGGCGGCCTCACCGCGGCGTGACTCGTGCAGGCGCTGGTGGTCACTCCGGGCAAGGCCGGCACGGCGCACGCCGCCGAGGTCGCCGACGCCCGCGCCGGCGCGGGCCAGGTGCTCCTGCGCACGCTCGAGGTCGGCGTCTGCGGGACCGACCGCGAGATCGCGGAGGGGCTCTTCGGCGTCGCCCCCGACGGGCAGGACCGGCTCGTGCTCGGGCACGAGTTCCTCGGCGTCGTCGAGCGCGACGGCCATGGCTTCGCGCGCGGGGAGCTCGTCACGGCGACCGTCCGCCGCTCGTGCGGTCACTGCCTGGCCTGCGCCGAGGACGCTCCGGACGCCTGCCTGACCGGCGACTATCTCGAGCGCGGGATCACGCGGCTCGACGGCTACGCGAGCGAGCTCGTGGCCGAGGCCCCGGAGCATCTGGCGCGGATCCCGCCCGAGCTCGGCCGGCTGGGCGTGCTGGCCGAGCCGGCGTCGATCTGTGCCCGCGGCATCCGGCACGCGCGCAGCATCGGCGAGCGCCAGCCGTGGGCGCCGCGGCGCGCGCTCGTGCTCGGCACGGGCGCGATCGGGATGCTCGCCACCTACCTGCTGCGCCTCGACGGGCTCGAGGTCTGGACCGCCGGGCGCTCCGACCCCACGACGGCGAAGGCGGCGCTCGTCGAAGCCTGCGGAGCACGCTACATGTCGACCGCCGAGACGCCCGCGGCCGAGCTCGCGCGCGACCTCGGCGGATTCGACGTCGTGGTCGAGGCCACCGGTGACGCACAGGTCATGCTCGACACGCTCGGCCTGCTGGCCCGCAACGGGGTCGCCTGCCTGCTCGGCATCGACGGCCGTGCGCGGCAGGTCAGCGTCGACGGACTCGTCGTCGGCGTCGACGCCATCCTCCAGAACCGGGCGTTGTTCGGCAGCGTGAACGCCAACCGGCGCGACTGGCTGACGGCCGTCGAGCAGCTCGAGCTCGCCCGCCGGCGGTGGCCGGACGCGCTGGAGGCCTTCGTCGGCCTGCGCGTCCGGCTCGACCGCTTCGCCGACGCCTTCGCCTTCCGTGGCGTCAAGGCGACGGTCGCGTTCTCGTGACGGTGACTACTGGTGCGGGTAGGCCCCGATCGGGCGCGGGCAGCTGACCGTCGCACCCGTCGCCGCATCCTTGTACGCGCCGGGCTGGTTGGCGAACAGGTGGCGGTCCCAGCTGAACACCGCGTCGGACCGCGGGTCGATGTGCAGCTCGAGCCACTCGTGGCAGGCGGTGTCGCTGCCGTTGACCGTCACGCGCTCGAGGTTCGGCACGGACTGGTCGAGGCCGTAGACCTGGTTCTGCACGGTGGTCGGGTCCGCGAGCGGGTGGTCGACCTCGAACGCATGCGAGTCGCCGTTCATGAGCAGCACCTTGCGGTCCCAGCTCAGCGACTGCGACGCCAGCGTGTGGATGATCGACGTGTAGTGGTCGGACTGCGCCGCCTTGGCCGCCGGCGTGGTCCCGAACGCGGGGTCCCACATGTCGGCCTGGATGCCGATCAGGACCGCCTTCGCCTTGCTCGCCTTCGCCGCGGCGAAGACGTGCTTGATCCAGGCGATGTCGGCGGCGGTGCGGTTCGTGACCTCGTCGATCTGCTCCTGCGTCTGGGTCGCCCCCGGCGTCTGCTGGGAGAACCATGGCAGCCAGTCGTTGTTCGAGCCGGGGAGGTCGACGACGGCGAACTGCACGCGCGAGGCGTTCCAGGTCACGTTCTCGGGATAGCCGTCCTGGGCGTCGACCGTGGCCCGGTGCTGCCCCAGCGTCAGTCCGGGATCGGCGAAGAACATGCTGCGCAGGGTGGCGAGCCGCTCCGTCGGCGTGAACCCGCCGTTGTTGATGCGGTGGCAGTCCGTCCACTCGTTGTCGCCCGGCGTGTACACGAGCGGGTCCTCGAAGCCGCCGAAGGCGCTCAGGATCTGCGTGTAGTCGCCGGTCGCGGGATCGGCGTCCGAGGTCAGGCACTTGGTGGAGCCGGACTTGATGTCGCCGAGATGCAGCACGCGCGACACATCCGGCGCGGCGTTGAGCTCCGCGACGTCGTTCGGGAAGTTCTGGATCTGGCCCGTGGTGTACGGCGTGTCGCCGATGACCGCGTAGGTGTCGGAGGTCATCTGCCGGCCCGGGGGCGTGGCCTGGGCGCCGGCGGCTGTCGTGAGCGCGGCCGCGGCGGCGAGGGAGATCAGGAGCGTGCGTCGCATGGTGCGGCGACGCTATGCGCGGCCCGGCGGCCACCGGTCATCAGCATGTGAACGCGACGACCACTAGGGTGGCGCAGCCGTGGATTCGTTCCAGGCCATCGTCCTCGGCATCGTGCAGGGCCTCACCGAGTTCCTCCCGATCTCGAGCACCGCGCATCTGCGCATCGTGCCCGCCTTCGCGGGCTGGCACGACCCCGGATCGGCGTTCACCGCCGTCGTGCAGCTCGGCACGATGGCCGCCGTGCTGCTGTACTTCCGCGCCGACCTGTGGCGGATCGCGAAGGCATGGCTGGCGAGCCTGCGCGAGCCCGAACGCCGCGGCGAGCTCGACGCGCGGATGGGCTGGTACATCATCCTCGGCACCGCGCCGATCGCGATCTTCGGCTTCCTGTTCCGCCACCAGATCAAGAGCGGCGGCCGCGACCTGTACCTGATCGGGACGGCCCTGATCGTCCTCGGCCTCGTGCTGCTGGCGGCCGAGCGAGTGGCGACGCGGCGGCGGACGATCGAGGACATCCAGGCCCGCGACGGCGCGGTCATCGGGCTCGCCCAGGCGCTGGCGCTGATCCCGGGCGTCTCCCGCTCCGGCTCGACGATCTCCGCCGGGCTCTTCCTCGGGTTCGACCGCACGGCGGCCGCCCGCTACTCGTTCCTGCTGAGCGTCCCCGCCGTGGTCCTGAGCGGCCTGTTCGAGCTCAAGGACGTCGGCCAGGGCGGCGGCCCCGGTGCCGGCCCGACGATCCTCGCCACGATCCTGGCCTTCATCGTCGGCTACGCGTCGATCGCCTGGTTGCTGCGCTACCTAACCAACCACTCGATGCTGCCGTTCGTGGTCTACCGCGTGGTGCTCGGGACCGTCGTGATCGCCCTCACGGCGGCCGGCGCCATCTCCTGACGCCGGCCGCCGGCGCCGGACTCCTACCAGCGCTCGCGCAGGCGCGGCAGGACGTCGTCGCAGAAGGCGTCGATCTGGCGCTTCTGGTTGTCGGCCGGGAAGTGGAAGATCAGCCGCGTGAACCCGTGCTCGTCGACGTAGGGGGCGATGGCCTCGACCACGGCGTCGGCGTCGTCGGCGACGATGAAGCGCGTGTGGGCGCGCTCGGCAGCGGCCTCGGCCGCGCGCTCCATCTGCAGCGGGTCCTCGATGCCGGACTTCTCGTCCGGCGTGAGCGCGAGCGCCGCCCACGGCTTGCAGGCGGCCTTGGCGAACGTGGCGTCGGGGTCGTAGGAGACCTTGATCTCGATCATGCGGTCGATTGCCGACGCGTCGCGTCCGGCCTTCTCCGCGCCCTCCTCCATCGCCGCCACGAGCTCGTGGTAGAGCTCCGGCTTCTTGCCGGACGTGACGATGAAGCCGTCGCCGACCCGCCCGGCGAGCTTGGCGGCCAGCGGGCCGGAGGCCGCGACGTAGACCGGGACCGGCTCGGCGGGGCGGTCGTAGATCGTCGCCTTCTCGGTCCGGTAGTACTCGCCGTCGAAGTCCACGCGCTCCTGCGTCCAGAGCGCGCGGATCAGCCTGATCGCCTCGGCCAGGCGCCGTCGGCGCTCCTTGACGGGCGGGAACGCGTCGCCGGTGACCGGCGTCTCGTTCAGCGCCTCGCCGGTCCCGACGCCCAGGAACACGCGCCCCGGGGCCAGGCACGCGAGCGTCGCGAACGCCTGTGCGACGACCGCCGGGTGGTAGCGCAGCGTGGGAGTGAGGACGCTCGTCCCGAGGACGGCGGTCGAGGTCGCCGCGGCGGCGGCGCCGAGCCACGGCAGGGCAGCCGGGGCGTGGCCGCCGTGGTGGCGCCACGGCTGGAAATGGTCGGAGATGGCGACGACGCCGAGGCCGCGCCGCTCGGCCTCCAGCGAGAGCTCCAGCAGCTCGGCGGGCCCGAACTGCTCGGCGGAGGCCTTGTAGCCGTAATCCATCTTCCAGACCCTACGATGCCGCGGTGCCGCGAGATCGCCTCCCGCCCGAGACGTTCCGGCTGCCGGCCGCGCGCATCCGCGATGGGTACTACTCCGACGCCTACTTCAACTTCACCAAGCAGCTGCTGGTAGCCGAGGGCCGGCGCCCGCGCGTGCTCGTGCAGGCCTTCCAGAAGGAGCACTCGATCCTCGGCGGCATCGACGAGGCGCTCGCGATCCTCAAGACCGGCGCCGGCGAGCACGGCCCGGACGGCGAGTGGATCCCCGGCTACGAGTCACTGGAGGTCCGCGCGCTGTACGAGGGCGACCGGATCGAGCCGTGGGAGACCGTGCTCACGATCGAGGGCGACTACGCGCTGTTCGTCCATCTGGAGACCATGTACCTCGGCTGCATGGCGCGCCGCTCGCTCGTCATGCGCAACACGCGCGACGTCGTCGACGCCGCCCACGGCAAGCCGATCCTGTTCTTCCCGGCCCGTCACGACCACTGGCTGGTGCAGACGGGCGACGGCTGGGCCGCGCACGTCGGCGGGTCGATCGGCGTGTCCACCGATGCCCAGGCGTCCTGGTGGGGCGGCCGCGGCATCGGCACCGTCCCGCACGGGCTGATCGCGGCCTACGGGGGCGACACCGTGGCGGCGGCGCTGGCGTTCGCGGAGCGCTTCTCGGGCGAGATGAACGTGACGGTGCTGGTGGACTACGACAACGACTGCGTGGGGACGTCGCTGGAGGTCGCCGATGCGCTCGGCGACC
>JAXDHL010000310.1:0-3484 GCA_034664525.1 Solirubrobacteraceae bacterium | reverse complement strand
GACGAGCCCGGCCCCGCCGGCCGGGTCGGGCGACTGCGCGCGCGCCTGCTGGCGCGCGGCGACCTGCGTTCCTATGAGGCGTTCGAGACCGCCCGCCGCGGGGTCCGCAGCCTCCAGGCGCGCCGGGCCGCGCTCTCGCGCCAGGTCGGCCGGGGCCGGCGGGCCGTGAGGCGCCGCCGCCTCGAGCGCGGCTACCGGCGCAGTCTGCGCCGCCCGATCGACCCGGACCTGGCGGTGTTCGCCGCCTACTGGTATAGCGGCTACGCCTGCAACCCGCGGGCCATCTACGAGAAGGCGTGCGAGCTCGTGCCGGGCATGCGCGCCGTCTGGGTCGTGCAGCCCGGGGGCGCCGCCGCTCTCCCCGCCGGCGTCGAGCACGTCGTCGCTGGGACGCCCGAGTATTTCGACGTGCTCGCCCGGGCGCGCTACTTCGTCAACAACGTCAACTTCCCGAACCACCTGGTCAAGCGCCCGGGCTCCGTCCACGTCATGACCCACCACGGCACGCCGCTGAAGCGCATGGGCATGGACCTGCGCGACACGCTCGTGGCGGGACGCAAGATGGACTTCGACGCGCTGCTGCGGCGCTGCGAGCGCTGGGACTTCAGCGTCTCCTCCAACCCGCTGTCGACGCTCGTGTGGGAGCGCGTGTACCCGACCCGCCACGAGACGCTGGAGACCGGCTACCCGCGCAACGACGCGCTGGTCCGCGCGACCGCCGCCGACGTTGCCCGCATCCGCGCCGAGCTCGGCATCGAGCCGGGCCGGACCGCCGTGCTGTACGCGCCGACGCACCGGGAGTGGCGCTCGGGCTACGTGCCGACGCTGGACGTCGGCGCGGTCGCCGAGGCGCTCGGGCCCGATCACGTGCTGCTGGCCCGGCTGCACTACTTCTATGGCGCCGACCCGCTGATCCGCGAGCTGCACGCGGCAGGCCGGATCCTCGACGTCGCGGAGCACCCGTCGATCGAGGAGCTGTCCCTCGCGGCGGACGTCCTCGTCACCGACTACTCCTCGCTGATGTTCGACTACGCCGTGCTGGACCGCCCGATCGTCATCCACGCCCCCGACTGGGAGGTCTACCGCGCCATGCGCGGCACCTACTTCGACCTGATGGAGGAGCCGCCCGGCGTGGTGGCGCGGACGGACGGCGAGGTCGTCGACGCGCTGCTGTCCGGCGACGCCGCCGGACCTGCGGCCGAGCGCCATCGGGCCGCCTTCCGCGAGCGCTTCTGCCCGTGGGACGACGGCCGCGCCGCCGAGCGCGTCGTCCGCCGCGTGTGGCTGGGCGAGCGCGCGAGCGCCGCCGCGCCGACCCGGGCAGGCGTGCGGTGACGGCCGCGGACCGGCGCCGGCTGGTGCTCGTCGTCGGCGTCGGGCGCAGCGGCACGAGCCTGCTCACCGGCGTGCTCGGCGAGCTCGGCTTCCACATCCCGCAGCCGGAGGTCGAGGCCGACGACACCAACCCGCGCGGCTTCAGCGAGCCGCGCTGGGTCGTCGACTTCCACACGCGGCTGCTGCAGGCCCGCAAGGTCACGGTCAACGACTCGCGGCCCGCCGGCTGGGACACCACGTTCGCCGCCGCCGACGACGAGGCGGTGCGGGCCGAGGTCCGCGAGTGGCTGGCCTCCCAGCTGCGCCAGGGCGAGGCGATCGTGGTCAAGGACCCGCGGACGGTGTGGTTCCTGCCCCTCTGGCAGCGGTGTGCCGAGGAGCTCGGGGTGGCGCCGTCGTTCGTGACCATGCTGCGCCACCCGGCCGAGATCCTCCGCAGCGCGGTCAAGTCCTACGGCACCTGGCAGACCGAGGCCAGCCGGGCGGCCGCGTGGCTGAACGTCGCCGTCGAGACCGAGCGGGTCACGCGCGGGGATCGCCGCGCGTTCGTCCGCCATGCCGACCTGCTCGCGGACTGGCGGCGCGAGATCGACCGTGTCGGCGCGCTGCTCGACCTGCCGCTGCTGACCGGCGGGATCGCGCCGGAGCGCGCGTCGGCGGTCGACGCGTTCGTGGATCCGGGCCTGCACCGCAACCGCGCGCAGTGGTCGGATCTCGACGTGCCGGCGCCGCTCGAGGCGCTGGCCGAACGGGCCTGGCGCGAGCTGCAGCCGCTGGCCGACCCGGGCGGGGACACCGCCGGGGTGCAGGACGCGCTCGACGCCACGCGCGCGGAGTTCCGGCAGCTGTACGCCGAGGCGGAGGCGATCGCGCAGTCGTCGGTGACCGCCGCCAAGCGGGCCGGCGGCGGCCCGCGCCGGCCAAAGGCGCCATCGAGACCGCCGACGCTGCGCGTGCGCGTCGCCCGGCGGATCCCGCGGCGCTATCGCCGGCGGCTGCGACGGCTCGTGGCAGCGCTCGGCCGCTCCTCCTGAGCGCCCCGAGGGCGTGGTCCGGCCGCCCGACCGGCAACTAGGATGCCCGCCTCATGCCGAGCCTGAGCGTCGTCGTGCCGATCTACAACGTGGAGGAATACCTCCGCCCGTGCCTGGACTCGATCGCCGCCCAGAGCTTCTCCGATCTCGAGGTCATCCTGGTCGATGACGGCGCGACCGACTCGAGCCCGGCGATCGCCGAGGACTACGCCGCCCGCGACCCGCGCTTCAAGGTCGTGCACCGGCCGAACGGCGGCCTGAGCGCGGCGCGCAACACCGGCATCGAGCACGCGCGGGGCGACTACCTGGCCTTCGTCGACTCCGACGACGTGCTGCCGGCCGACGCCTACGAGCGCCTGGTCGGCTCGCTCGAGCAGACGGGGTCGGACTTCGCGACGGGCAACGTGCTGCGGCTCGTGGGCGCGGATGACACGCGCCCCGCCCGCTTCCTCCGAGCGACATTCGCCGAGACGCGCCTGAAGACGCACGTCACGAAGTTCCGCCCATTGCTGGCCGACCGGATCGCCTGGAACAAGGTCTTCCGGCGGTCGTTCTGGGACGCCCAGGGGCTGACCTTCCCGGAGGGGCGGATCAACGAGGACATCCCCGTGATGCTGCCGCTGCACTTCAGCGCGAAGGCGGTGGACGTGATCGCCGAGCCCGTGTACCTGTGGCGCTTCCGCCAGACGGGCGCGCTCTCGATCACGGAGCAGCGCACGCAGAAGCACGCCCTGCTCAACCGCCTGTGGGCCGTCACCGACGTGCACGACTTCCTCAGCGAGCACGGCCACCGGAAGGCGCGCCGGTGGTACGACGAGGTCCTCGTCGCCGACGACCTCAAGTACTACCTCAACGTGCTCGACCGGGCCGACGACGAGTACCGGGAGCTCTTCCTCGACCGCGTCAACGCGCTGCTCGACCGCGCGGACGACCGCATCTACGACAAGCTGACCGCGATCGAGCGGCTCAAGTGGCACCTGGTGCGCCGGCGGCTGATGCCGGAGCTGTTCGAGGTGCTGCGGTTCTGGCGCGAGGAGCTCGACTCGACGCCGCCGGTGCAGGTCGGCGACGACTGGTACGGCGACTACCCGTTCCGCACCGACGAGCGGCTGGCG
>JAXDHL010000309.1:0-5364 GCA_034664525.1 Solirubrobacteraceae bacterium | reverse complement strand
GCGGGCCGGCGCGGAGTCGGCGCGACCGTGCTGCTCGAGAAGATCGCCGGCGCGGCCGCCGAGCGGGGCGACGACCTGGCGGCGGTCTCGGCCCTCGCCCGGCACGTCAACGAGCGCGCGCGCTCGTTCGGCGTGGCGCTGTCGTCGTGCACGCCGCCGGCGTCCGGCAAGCCGATCTTCGACCTGCCCGACGGCGAGATGGAGGTCGGGATCGGGATCCACGGCGAACCGGGAAGGCGTCGCGAGCACATCGCGCCCGCGCGCGAGATCGCGCGGTCGATGACCGACGCGGTGCTGTCCGACCTCGCGCCGGCCGAGGGCTCCCGGGTGCTCGCCTTCGTCAACGGCATGGGCGGCACGCCCGCGATCGAGCTGTACCTCCTGTACGGCGAGATCGCGGCCGCGCTGGGCGCCGCCGGCGTGCAGCCGGCCCGCAACCTGGTCGGCAGCTACATCACGTCGCTCGAGATGGCCGGCGCGTCGCTCACGGTCCTGGAGCTCGACGACGAGCTGACCGCGTTGTGGGATGCTCCGGTGCACACCCCCGCGCTGCGCTGGGGCGTCTGACGTGCCAACGCCGACCACCGGGACCGCCGTGCAAGCCGTCACCATCACCGCCTGGATGGGGGAGATCGCCGCGGCGGTCCGTGCCGAGCGCGACCACCTCACCCAGCTCGACGCCGCCATCGGCGACGGCGACCACGGGGTGAACATGAACCGCGGGTTCGACGCGGTGATGAAGGCGCTCGCCGTGCAGGACGGCGGCATGCCTCCCGGGCGGCTGCTGATGGTGGTCGGCAAGACGCTGGTCTCGACGGTCGGCGGCGCGAGCGGCCCGCTCTGGGGCACGGCCCTGAGGCGTGCCGGTCGCGCGCTCGGCGACGCTGCCGAGTTCGACGGTCCCGCCCTCGTCCACGCGCTGGAGGCCGCGCTGGCGGGGATCGAGGAGCTCGGCGCCGCGGCCCCCGGTGACAAGACGATGATCGATGCGCTCGCGCCCGCCGTCGACCGACTGCGCGAGGGCGTCGAGCATGGGCAGCCGGTCGAGGTCGCGCTCGCCGGCGCCGCCCGCGCCGCCGAGGAGGGCGCGCGGGCGACGATCCCGATGCAGGCCCGAAAGGGCCGCGCGAGCTATCTCGGCGAGCGCTCGATCGGTCACCAGGATCCGGGCGCCACGTCCGCGGCGCTGGTCATGCGCGCGCTCGAGCGGGCCGTGTCCGACGCGCACTAGGCCGATGGCCGAGCGCGTCATCGCCGGCGTGCCCGCGGCGCCCGGTCTCGCGACCGGGCACGCGCGGCTGCTCGGCACGCCCGTGGCCGCCGCCGACGCGGCCCCGCTGGCGCCCCAGGAGCGCGCCGGCGAGGCGGCCCGCGCTGGCGCTGCGCTCGCGGCGACCGCCGACCAGCTGGCGGCGCTGGCTGCGGGGCTGCGCGCGGGCGGGCGCGACGACGAGGCCGACCTGGTCGACACCAGCGTGCTGATGGCGGCCGATCCGGCCCTGCTCGCGCGCGTGCAGCAGTTGGTGACCGGCGAGGGACTCGCGGCGCCCGCGGCGATCGCCGCCGCGGCCGGCGAGCAGGCGGACCTGATCGCCGCGATCCCCGACGAGACCCTGGCCGCCCGCGCCGACGACGTGCGCAGCCTGGGCCGCCGTGCCGCGCGCCACGCGCTGCGCGGCGACACGGCCGGCGCGCTCCATGCCGCGGGCGATGCTGTGCTGGTCGCCGACGAGCTCGGGCCGGCGGACGTCGCCGAGCTGGACGACGACGTCGTCGCCATCGCGCTCGTGCGCGGCAGCGCGACCGCGCACGCGGCGATCGTCGCCCGGTCGCTCGGTGTGCCGATGGTGGTCGGCGCCGGCGCCGCCCTGCACCGGCTCGAGGACGGCGCCAGGCTCGTCGTCGACGGCTCCGCCGGCGTCGCCGTCGCCGAGCCGGAGCCGGCGCGGGTCGCCGGCGCCCGGCGCGCGGCCGGGCGCCGTGCCGCCGTCCGCGAGCGCGCGATCGCCGACCGTGACCTCGCCGCCGTGACGCCCGACGGCCGCCGGATCGCCGTCCTGGCCAACGTCGCCGGCCCGGCCGAGGTGGCGGCGGCGCTGCGCAGCGGCGCCGAGGGCGCCGGCCTGATCCGCACCGAGCTCGCGTTCCTGGACGCCACGGCGTGGCCCGGCGAGGCCGAGCACCGGCGCATGCTCTCCCCCGTGCTGGCGGCGCTGCGCGGGCGACCGGCGACCGTGCGCGTGCTCGACTTCGGCGGCGACAAGACGCCACCGTTCCTGCGCGGCACGCGCGCCCGCGGGCTCGCGCTGCTGCTCGAGCAGTCGCCCGCGGCGCTGGCCGCGCAGCTGCGCGCCGCGCTCGACGCCGGCCGGCATACGCGGCTGCGCATCCTGCTGCCGCTGGTGCGCGACGCCGCGGAGCTCGAGGCGGCCGGCAGGCTGCTCGACGAGGCGGTGGCCGCCACCGGCGCGCCCCGCCCGCTGCTCGGCGCGATGGTGGAGACGCCGGGCGCCGCCGTGCGCGCCGCCGAGCTGGCCGCCCGCGCCGACTTCCTCAGCATCGGGACCAACGACCTCACGCACGAGACGCTCGGCACCGACCGCTTCGGCGGTGACGAGGCGGTCACGCACGACCCCCGCGTGCTGCGCCACATCGCCGCCTGCGCCGGCGCCGGGCGGCCGCTCGAGGTGTGCGGGGAGGCGGCCTCCTCACCGCTCACCGTGCCACTGCTGATCGGCCTCGGCGTCGACGAGCTGAGCGTCGGCGCCGCGCGCGTCGGGACCGTCCGCGCCTGGGTGCGCGCGACCCGCCACGACGAGGCGCACGCGATCGCCGCCGCCGCGCTGAGCGCTCCGGACGCCGGCGCGGTCGAGCGCCTGGTCTCCCGGGCCGCGTCCCGGCTCGAGCTACTGGAGCGCGGCGACGCAGGCGCTGAGGACGCCGACCGCCTCGGCCGCGTCGTCCCCGTCCGCTCGTAGGCGGACGGTCGTGCCCCGGCGGGCGCCGAGCCCGAGCACCGAGAGCAGGCTCTTGGCGTCGGCCTCCCGGCCGCCCGCCGCGATCATGACGCTCGACGAGAAGCGCATCGCCGTGCGCACGAACTCCGCCGCCGGCCGGGCGTGGAGATCGACGTCCGGCGGGAGGACGGCCTCAGAGCTTGCGGGCATCGCGCGCGTCCTCCGCCGCCCTGGCGACCGCCGCCAGCGGCATGCCGGCCGAGGCGCTGACCGCCGCCGCCAGTGCCCCCTCGACGAGCGGTGCGTCGACCAGGACGCTGCCGTTGTGGGCGCGCCGCTCGAGCACGTGGCGGATCGTCAGGATCGCCGAGCCGAGGTCGCCGAGCAGGACCACGCCGTCGCCGTGGTCGGCGCGCGAGATGGCCTCGCGCACGCGGTCGCCGTCGGTTCCGAGCGAGCCGTCCGGGCCGCCGCCGACGGCCTCCAAGGGCACCGCTCGACCGGCCAGCTCGCCCGCCAGATCGGCGACCCCGCGGGCCAGCTCTGGGCTGTGTGAGACGACTACGATCCCAACCACGCTTGCGCTCCGTCCTGGTGAGGTGGACGTCGAGCAGTCTACGTGATCGAAGCCGATTCGACAATGCCGAATGACACCGACGCCAAACGCGGGCGCATCCAGTCCGTCGATCGCGCCGCGCGGATCCTCGAGGTGCTGGCCTCCGGCCCGCGCCGGCTCGGCGTCAGCGAGATCTCCGACCGGCTCGGGCTGACGCGCCCGACCGTGCATGGGCTGCTGCAGACGCTGCAGGCGCACGGCTTCGTCGAGCAGGACCGCGACTCCGACAAGTACCAGCTCGGCGCCGGGCTGCTGCAGCTCGGAGCGAGCTACCTCGACCTCAACGAGCTGCGCGGGCGCTCGATCGTGCACGCCGAGCGACTCGCCGCCAAGACCGGCTGCGCCGTCCGCGTCGGCGTCCTGCACGGCGCCGCGGTGGTCGTCGTGCACCACGTCTTCCGGCCCGACACGACGCTGCAGATCCTCGAGGTCGGCGCGCAGCTGCCCGCCCATGCGACGGCGCTGGGCAAGGCGATCCTCGCCTACGCCGACGCCGCGGCCGATGATCTGCTCAGCGACGACCTGCCGAAGCTGACCTCGCGCACGCTCACGCCGAAGGCGTTGCGCGCCGAGCTCGAGAAGGTGCGCACGGCCACATTCGCACGCGAGCGCGACGAGGCCGTGCTCGGAGAGTCCAGCATCGCCGCCCCGATCTTCGACCACGTCGGGCATGCGGTCGGCGCGATCGGGATCGTGGGCGACACGGAGCGCGTCCTGCCCCGTGCCGCCGCGGCCAAGGGCACCAGCGCCGCCGTCACGGAGGCGGCCCGCGCCGTGTCACGCGAGCTCGGTGCCCGCCGCTGGCCGGTCCCGGCGATCCCGGCGTGATGATCTAAGCCTGGCTAAGCCGCCGGGTGGATGTCGTCGACCCAGTGGACCTGCTGCGGGTTCGGCTCGACCTCGGGCAGGTCCAGGTTGACGACCACCGGCTCCTGGCCGCTGCGCACCACCACGCAGGACAGCGGTTGGTCGGCGGCGGCGTTGATCTCCTGGTGGGGCACGTACGGCGGGACGTGGATGAAGTCGCCCGGGCCGGCCTCGGCGACGAACTCCAGCCGCTCGCCCCAGCGCATCCGCGCACGGCCGGCGACCACGTAGATGACGCTCTCGACGGACCCGTGGTGGTGGGCGCCGGTCCTGGCGTCGGGGTGGATGACGACCGTGCCCGCCCACAGCTTCTCCGCTCCGCAGCGGGCAGCGGTGATCGCGGCGGCGCGCGACATGCCGGGCGTCTGCGGCGTGTTGGGGTCCAGCTCTCCGGCGCGCACGACGCGCACGCCGTCCAGTCGCCAGTCCGTGCCCATCGGATGAGCCTAACCCTTGGGGAGCGCGCGCAGGCGGGGAAAGTCGCCCGGCCGGTACGCGCGGTTGGCGGCGGCGTCGCCCGGCTCGGTATAGGCGTTGCCAGGCGGGTCGGCGCCGGGCATCCCGAGCGCCGACGCCGGGTCGAAGAGCACCAGGAACCGCGCCCAGCGTCCCTTCGAGTCCCCGCTGCGGCCGAGCGCGGCGGTGTTCGCGAACCACGCCGCGATCGTGTCCGCGCGCGGCGCCAGGTAGCGGATCATGGGGACCGCGTCGGCCAGCGCCGGCCCGAGGGCGCGCGCGGCGGGGCCGGCCGCGGGCAGGAGCGCCCGCGCCTGCGCCAGCGCCGGCAGCGCGGCGGCGCGCAGGGCGGGCAGGCGCGCGGTCAGGGCGCGGGCGTCGGCGACGGCGGGGACCGCGGCCCGCAGCGCGTGCGCGAGCGGCGTGGCGGCGGTGCGGACACCGCTGACGACCGGGCGCGCGTCGCCC
>JAXDHL010000308.1:0-4518 GCA_034664525.1 Solirubrobacteraceae bacterium | reverse complement strand
CCAGCGGCGGCGCGCCCACGGCCCGGCGTCCTCGAGCAACTCGGCCTGCGTCCAACATCGCCCGCCGTCGGCGGACACGTCCACGCGCGCGACCGTCCGTCCGCAGCCGGCGAACGCATGGCCGGAGACCTCGACCGGCCCGGCGTCGACGGTCTCGCCCTCGACGGGCAGCAGCACATCGGCGGTCACCGGCAGCACGCCGAGGCTGACGCCCGGGCCGGAGCCGTCCGGCGGCAGCAGCCGGTAGGCGCTGCGCTGGTGGAACGCCTGCGACTCGCGCGCCTGCAGCGTGATCCGCTCCACCCACTTGACGCTGCGGGCGCCGATGTAGCCGGGGACGACGACGCGCACGGGCGCGCCGTGGTCGGGCGTCAGGGGCGCGCCGTTCATCTCCCACGCGAGCAGGACCTCGGGCGCCAGCGCCTTGCCGACGGGCACCGACCCGCCGAAGCGCTCCCCCGCCTTGATACAGGTGTCGGCGCCGAGGAACGCGACGTGCAGCGCCTCGGGGCGCAAGCCCGCGTCGAGCAGCACGTCGCGCAGCGGGACGCCCCTCCAGTCGGCGGTGCCGATCGCGCCGAGGTCCCATGGGACCTCGCCGGGGACCGCGCGCACGGCCAGCAGCGCCGTCCGGCGGTTGCCGGCGCACTGCAGCGTGGCCGTCACCGCGCGGCGCGCGTAGCGGGTGCGCAGGTCGTCGAGCGACAGCGTCAGCGGCCGGTCGACCAGGCCGTCGATCCGCAGCCGCCACGTCGCGGGGTCGATCGCCGGGACCGCGCCGTGGCTGCGCACGAAGAACGCGTCGACGGGCGTCGGGCCGGGCGTCGCGAGCGCCTGCGGAAGCGTCTCCGCGTTGAGCGGCTCCGGCACGTGCACGCGGAGGGTTCGGCGGTCTGGGCGCATTGCCTACCAATCTTATAGGCAATACAGGCAGTGCGGCGGGCACACTCGTGTCGTTTCATCCCATGCCCCGACGTCAGATCCACATGCACTACATGCTCCTCTACTACCTGCGCGAGCGGCCCGAGCCGGGCACGCCCGCCGGTGACGCCCTGTTCGGCGGCATGGCCGCCTTCACCCGCGCGCTCGCCGAGCGCGGCGCGCTCGTGCACTCCGGCCCGCTCGCCGCGCCGTCGACGGCCACCACGGTCCGCGGGGTGGCGGCGCTCGTCACGACCGGCCCGTTCGCCGAGACCGCCGAGTGGCTCGGCGGCTATGCGGTCGTCGAGGCGGCGGACCTCGACGGCGCGCTCGCGCTGGCCAAGGAGTGCCCGTCGCGCGAATACGGCAGCATCGAGGTCCGCCCGATGCTGGATCCCAGCGGCTGAGAAGATGCCCGGATGGCGACCCGCGCCCGCGCCCGCAGCTTCTGGACCTTCGGCGCGGTGCTCGTCGTGCTGTTCATGGGCGCCGGCGCGCCGACGCCGCTGTACGTCGTCTACGAGCGCCAGTACGGCTTCTCGGCGATCGTGCTCACGCTCGTGTTCGCCGTGTACGTCGTCGCGCTGCTCGCGACCTTCGTGGTGGCCGGCCGGCTCTCGGACCACATCGGGCGCCGGCCGGTGCTGCTGCTCGCGCTGCCGGTCAACATCCTCGCCGCCACCGCGTTCCTGGTCGCCGACGCGACCGCGTGGCTGCTGGTCGCGCGCGCCGTCCAGGGCGTGGCGGTGGGGTTGGGCACCGCCGCGCTGAGCGCGGCACTGCTCGACACCGAGCCCGAGGACCGGCCGGGACTCGGCGCGGTGATCTCCAGCTCCGCGCCGCTGGCCGGCCTCGCGGTCGGGGCGTTGGGGTCGGCGGTCCTCGTCCAGCTCGCCCCGGATCCGACCCGGCTCGTGTTCTGGGTGCTGACCGCCGCACTGGCGGCGTCGGCCGTGGCGATCGCGCGCACGCCCGAGCCCTCGCCGGCGCGCGGGGACTGGCGGACGGCGCTGCGGCCGCAGGTACGCGTCCCGGCCGCGGCGCGCACCACGTTCGCGGCGGTCGCGCCGTGCATGATCGCCACCTGGGCGCTGGGCGGGCTGTACCTGTCGCTCGGGCCGTCGCTCACCCGCCTGCTCACCGGGTCCCACAGCTTCGTCGTCGGCGCACTGGTCGTGGTCGCGCTCGTGGGCACCGGCGCGATCACGGGCGGCCTGACGCAGAACGTCGCGCCCCAGCGGCGGATGGTGGTCGGCACGGCGCTGGTCGTCGCCGGCGTCGTCGTCACCGGACTCGCCATCGCGACGCGCTCGACGGTGCTGCTCTTCGCCGGCTCGTTCGTCGCCGGGCTCGGGTTCGGGCCGTCGTTCGCCGGCGCGTTCGGGCTGATCACCCGGAGGGCCGAGCCGCATGAGCGCGCCGGCCTGATCTCCGCGGTCTACATCGTGTCCTACACGGCGTTCAGCCTCCCCGCGGTGCTCGCCGGCCTGGCGACGACCGAGTGGGGGCTGCGGCCGACGGCACTGGTCTACGCCGGGTTCGTGGTGCTGCTCGCGCTGGCCGCGCTGGGGGCCTACGCCCGCCTCGTTCAGAGGTCGCCCGAGCCGAGCGCGAGCTCCTGGGCCTGATCGGTGGGCGAGGGGCCGCGGCGCCTGCCGCGGCCCCCCAGGGGCGGCGTCAGCGGGAGCCGGCGTCCTCGTCGAGGTCGATCTGCTCCTTGCGGACGTCCTCGGAGACCGTCCGCTCGTCGGCGACGGTGTCCTTGCCGAGGCGCACGCGCTCCTTCGGCACGACCTCCTTCTGCACGACCGGGCGCTCCTCGTGGAGGACGACCTCGTGCTCCTCCTCGGAGATCGCGGGACCGTCCGTCGCGGCGCCGGCGTTCGCGTCGGTGATGGGCTCGCGCTCGACGCGCAACTCCTCGCGCTGCACCGGCACGGTCTGCGTGACGTTCTCGGTCACGACGTACTTGCGCAGCCGGGCGCGGCCGGTCTCCTCCTGCGCCTTGCCGACGCGCAACTCCTCCTCGGAGCGCGTCATGGCGTCGTCGGTGTTCGGCCCGGAGACGTCGTGGCCCGCGGGCTCGGCGGAGTCATCGGTAGCGAAGCGGCCGCCGTCGGCGTCGCGCGAGTGGCTCGCCCAGGCGATCCCGTAATGCTCGTAGAGCGCTTGCTCCTCCTGCTCGTTCAGCGCGCCGTCGGGCTCGACGCCCGGAGCGGCCTTGACGTGCGCCTTCTCGTACGGGATGCGAACGCCGTCGCCGTCGCCGTCGCGCGTGGCGTCGGCGATCGGCACGAACGTGCTCTTGGTGCCCAACAGCCCGGTATTGACCAGCGCCCACTCGGGACGCCCGGTGTGGGCGTCGACATAGATGTCATCGATCTTGCCGATCTTGTCGCCATCGCGGTCGAGCAGCGTGCTGCCGTGCAACTGCGTGCGGTCGTCGAACTGCGTCATGCGAGTTCCTCCTTGGTTGATGGTCGGTGCTACCTGGTCCCGTCGGACGGGGAGATCGCGGTCGCGCGGGTCGCGGTCGTCGTGGGCCGGTCGGCGCCGGATTTGACCTGGCCCCTGGCCTGCTCGGCGTGCTCCTGGGCGCGGTCGCGGCCCTGCTGCAGATCACGCTTGACGTCGTCGGAGCTGTCGCGCCCGCGGTCGTAGGCCTCGCGCAGCATGTTGCCGGCGACGTCGCGGCCGCCGAGCCCGAAGGCCAGGCCGCCGGCGAGGACCAGCAGCGCCATGATCGACGCGTACGTGATCGTCACGATCGCCGGCGCGATGTGCAGCTGGTTGAGCACCATGAAGGTCCCGATCGCCAGCACGAGTCCCGGACCGACGGCGCGGACCATCCGGCCCGTCGGCGTGTCGCCCATCAGCTTGTGGGCCAGGCCGCCGACGGCGCCGGCGACGGCCGCCGCGATCACGAAGATCAGCACGGCCGCGATGACGTTCGGCAGGAAGCCCTGGATCTGGGCCAGGAACGAGGTCAGCGCCGGGATGCGCAGCGCGGCCACGGCAGCGGAGACGGCGAAGAGGAAGATGAACCAGAAGGCGACGGCGCCGATCAGTCGCGAAGGCTTCGAACCCGGGCTGACCTGCTCGACGTACCGGCCTGCATCGCTTCGATGCAGTGTGTCGTCGACCTTGAGCTTCTCGAGCGCCTTGTTGATGACGCCCTTGGCGATGCTGGCGATCACGTATCCGATCACCAGGATCACGAGGAACCCGAGCAGGTTCGGCAGGAAGCCGAAGAAGCTGTCGAGCGCGGTTTGGATCGAGTCGCCGATCTTGACGGCGGCAAAGGACATGGGTGCTGACTCCTCCTAAGTGGGACAATATGCGCGCGGTGTCCCACTTACGGGATCCACCGTTGCGTGCGGCACAGGGGCGTCCTCCGTCACTGACCGCTCACTGCTGTTCCAAAACGGGACATGTCGGCGCGCAACGCATCCCTTTGCGCCAACTAAGTGGAACACGGTCGGCAGCGATCCGCACGGTACGGTGGGACCGCATGGCCGAGGAGGCTTCGGAATCTGAGGACGCAGGGCGGCGCAGCCCCATCGAGGGGCCACACCCCCGCGCGGATGCGGTCGCCAG
>JAXDHL010000307.1:0-4138 GCA_034664525.1 Solirubrobacteraceae bacterium | reverse complement strand
CGATGACCGCGCTGAACGCCGGCTTCCACCTGGCCTACGTGGTCGGCGCGCTCGTCCCGGTCGTGCCGAGCCCGAGGCCCCCGGCGTGGCGGCTCTGCGACAGCTCGTCGCCGATCGACGCGCCGAGCGGGCGGGTCAGGACGTAGGCGATCCAGAAGGCGAGCACGGCGTTGAGCCGGAAGCGGAAGTGGGCGACGGCGACGATCGCGATCATCGCGCCGAACACGAGCGCGGCCTTCCAGTAGCCCAGGCCGAGGCGCTCGGCCGCGAGGTCGCCGGCCGCGGTGCCGAGGGCGAAGGTGAAGAGGATGGCCAGCCAGTAGAAGGCCTCGCGCCGCGTCGTGAAGATCGTGTGGATCGACAGCGTCCGCTCGCTGGCGTACCACGCCGCGAAGGTGACGGCGAGGGCGATCGCGAAGACGATCGTCGTGGTCTCCAGGGCGACGCCGAAGTTGTCGGTCAGGTTGTCGGTGATCAGGGTGCCGACCACGCTGATGAGGACCACGGCGAGCCAGTAGATCGACGGCACGTACCTGCGGGAGCGCAACTGGAAGGCCAGGACGGCGAGCAGCAGGCCGCCCATGACGTACGTCGTGTTCGTCAGGCCCATGTTCAGGTTCGTGTTCAGGTAGTCCGCCGCCGTCTCGCCCACCGTGGTGCAGAGGATCTTGATGAGCCAGAAGTAGATCGTGACTTCCGGGACCTTGTTGAGCATCTCGCGGCCCCGACGGGCGGCCGTGCCCCGCTGTGCGATGGTCGTCATGGCGGCGAGGCTGGCACAGGCCTCCTGACAGCGACCTGACTGCGCGCGCCCGCGACGAGCCCCGCGCGTTCGGCATACCGGAACGGGCGCCTTGACCCGGCGCTCGCGGCGGGTGTTAGATCGCCTCTCACCCGCGAGGAGCGAGTGCCAAGGAAATGCGGGTCATCTCGCGTTCCTCAACACGAAGGGGAGAGTCTTGAGCGCCACCGACACGGCTGCCTCGCCGCAGGCACCCGCCACCGCGCCGTTCACGGGGGACGAGTTCCTCGAGAGCCTGCGCGATGGACGCGAGATCTACATCTACGGAGAGCGGGTGAAGGACGTCACCACGCATCCCGCGTTCCGCAACAGCGCCCGATCCATCGCGCGCCTGTACGACGCGCTGCACGACGATCCCGACGGCGTGCTGACCGGCCCGACCGACACCGGCTCGGGCGGCTTCACGCAGAAGTACTTCAAGGCGCCGCACTCGGCCCAGGACCTGGTCGAGGGCCGCGACGCGATCGCCGCCTGGCAGCGGCTGGTCTACGGGTGGATGGGCCGCTCGCCCGACTACAAGGCCGCCTTCCTCGCCACGCTCGGGGCCAACGCCGACTTCTACGACCCCTACCAGGAGAACGCGCGCCGCTGGTATCGCGAGGCGCAGGAGCGCGTGTACTTCCTCAACCACGCGATCGTCCACCCGCCGGTCGACCGCCACCGCCCGCCCGACGAGGTCCGCGACGTCTACGTCCACGTCGAGAAGGAGACCGACAACGGGCTCATCGTCTCGGGCGCGAAGGTCGTCGCCACCGGGTCGGCGCTGACGCACTACAACTTCATCGCGCACTACGGCCTGCCCATGCAGAAGCCCGAGTTCGCGGTCATCTTCATGCTCCCGATGGACGCGCCGGGGCTGAAGCTCATCTCGCGCGTCTCCTACGAGTACCAGGCGGCCACGACCGGCAGCCCGTTCGACTACCCGCTGTCCAGCCGGCTCGACGAGAACGACGCGATCATGGTGATGGACAACGTCCTCGTGCCGTGGGAGAACGTCTTCGTCTACGGCGACACGGAGAAGGTGAACACCTTCTTCCCGGCCTCGGGATTCATCCCGCGCTTCACGTTCCACGGCCTCACGCGCCTGTGCGTGAAGCTCGACTTCATCGCCGGCCTGATGCTCAAGGCCGTCGAGACGACGGGCTCCAAGGAGTTCCGCGGCGTGCAGGCCGCCGTCGGCGAGATCATCGCCTGGCGCAACCTGTTCTGGGGCCTCACCGACGGCATGGCGCACAACCCGATGCCGTGGGTCGACGGGGCGGTGTTGCCGAACCTCGAGTACGGCCTCGCCTATCGCGTCTTCGCGCCGGTCGCCTACCCGCGGATCAAGGAGCTCATCGAGAACACGGTCGCCAGCGGGCTCATCTACCTCAACTCGCACGCCAGCGACTGGAAGAGCGCCGAGGTGCGTCCGTACCTCGAGAAGTACCTGCGCGGCGCCGGGGGCATCGAGGCGCTCGACCGGGTGAAGCTCATGAAGCTGCTGTGGGACGCCATGGGGACCGAGTTCGGCGGACGCCACGAGCTCTACGAGCGCAACTACGCCGGCAACCAGGAGGACAACCGCATCCAGACGATGCTCGCGGCCCAGGCCATCGGGCGCACCGACGAGATGGTCGCCCTCGTCGACAAGTGCATGAGCGAGTACGACCTGGACGGCTGGACCGTCCCGGACATGATCAACCCCGACGACGTCAACGTCGTCGCCCAGGCCCAGCGCGGCACGGCCAACGGCCACGGCGCCTAGCAGAAGGAGCTCACCATGAGCGAGTACCAGGAGCCCATCCACGACGTGGCGCAGCTCGCCCACGTCGAGGTCCTGACGCCCAAGCCCGACGAGACCCTGTGGTTCTTCCGCGACATGCTCGGCATGCACGTGACCGAGCAGGCGGGCCAGTCGGTCTACCTGCGGGCCTACGAGGAGACCTACCACCACTCCCTCAAGATCACCGAGGCCGCCGAGCCGGGGCTCGGCCACGTCTCGTGGCGCGCCCAGTCGCCGCAGGCGCTCGCGCGCCGCGTCGAGGCGCTCGAGGCGTCGGGCCAGGGACGGGGCTGGAGCGACGGCGACCGCGGCCACGGCGCGGCCTACGAGTTCACCACCCCGGACGGCCACCTCATGGAGATCCTCTGGGAGGTCGACTACGCCGAGATCCCGCAGGAGCTGCGCAGCCGCCTGATCAACCGCCCGCAGCAGCGCCCGCTCACCGGCGTCCCCGTGCGGCGGATCGACCACGTCAACCTGCTGGCCTCCGACGTGACGGTCAACAAGGCGTTCATGACCGACACGCTCGGGTTCCGCGACCGCGAGAACATCGTCGTCGGCGACGTCGAGGTGGGCGTCTGGCAGAGCGTCTCGCCGCTCGTGCACGAGGTCGCGATCATGCGCGACGAGACCGGCACGCCCGGCCGCTTCCACCACGTGGCCTACTGGTACGGGACGCCCCAGCACGTGGCGGACTGCGCCGAGGCGCTGCGCGAGCACGAGATCACGATCGAGGCCGGGCCGGGCAAGCACGGCATCTCGCAGGCGCTGTTCATGTACGTCTACGAGCCCGGCGGCAACCGCGTCGAGCTGTTCGGCGACTGCGGCTACCTGATCTTCGACCCGACGTGGAAGCCGGTCACGTGGACCGAGGAGAACCTCGAGGCCGGGATCGTCTGGTACGGCGGCGGGCTGCCCGCCGAGTTCTTCACCTACGGCACGCCGATCGTCGAGATGCCGGCGCCGGCGCCCGAGCCCGAGCCGGCGGTCCCGGCGTAGGCCGGCGCGTGCCGTTCCTCGAGGTCATCCACGCGTCCGGGGACTCGCTGTCGGTGGACGCCCGCCGGGCGTTCGCCGAGGAGGCCGTGGCGGTGTTCGCCGACGTCGTCGGCACGCCGCCCGGCCGCCTGCGCCTGTGCTTCGATCGCCGCGACCCGCTGGACACGATCGAGGGCCTGCTCGGAGAGCGCGCGCGTGGCGACCGCGACTGACCGCATCGCCGCGCTGGCGCAGGACCTCGAGGCCGCCTGGACCGAGCGCCGGCCGATCGAGCCGCTGTCGGAGTCCGCGGACCTGGAGCTGAGCGACGCCTACGCGGTGCAGTCGGCCTGGACGGCCCTGCGCGTCGGCGCCGGGGAGACGGTCGACGGGCGCAAGATCGGGCTCAGCAGCCCGGCGATGCAGGAGCAGATGGGCGTCGACGAGCCCGACTTCGGCTCGCTGTGGGGCTCGCGCGCGGTCGCGATCGCCGGCGGGCGCGGCGAGGTTCCGGCCGACCTGTTCCTCCAGCCCCGGATCGAGGGCGAGATCGCCCTGCTGATGGGCCGCCCGGTCGGCAGCGCGACGACGAC
>JAXDHL010000306.1:0-2541 GCA_034664525.1 Solirubrobacteraceae bacterium | reverse complement strand
CTGATCGGCCTCGTCGCCACGGCGGTCGTCGGCGTGATCACGTTCTGGCTGCACCACAAGCTGCCCTACCGCAAGATGCTGGTCCTGACCGGCGTGCTGGTCGCGTTCGTGCTCGTCGTGATGATCGGCGGGACCGCGCTGAGCTTCCAGGACCTTGGCTGGCTGCCGCGCCACCCGACGCCGTTCACGGTGCCGGTGTGGATGGGCGCCTGGTTCGAGATGTACTCGACCTGGGAGACGCTGGGCGCCCAGCTGCTGGCCGGGCTGTTCGTGGTCGGCTCCTACGTCGCCGCGGAGCAGCTGAAGGTCAAGCGCCCGCAGCGCCGCGGTGAGCAGCCCGCGGTGCGCGCCGACGCCCCGCCACCGGTCGCCGTCCCGGCACGCTGACCGTCCCGCTCGCCACCGTCCTCCGCCAATGGGGGCGGATCGGCTGCGTCGGCTTCGGCGGCCCGCCGGCGCATATCGCCCTGCTGCGTGAGCTGTGCGTCGAGCGCCGCCGGTGGATCGCGCCGGCGGCCTTCGAGGACGCGATCGCGGCCTGCAACCTGCTGCCCGGACCGGCCTCGACCCAGCTGGCGATCCTGTGCGCGTGGCGGGTCGCCGGGCCCGCGGGCGCGATCGTGGGCGGCCTGGCGTTCATCGTGCCCGGGCTGGTGGCGATCCTGGTGCTGGCCGCGCTGTTCCTGGCCGGGTCGACGCCGCTGGGCGTGCGCGCCGCCGCGGCCGGCGCGGGCGCGGCCGTCCCCGCGGTGGCGCTGCACGCCGCGTGGTCGCTGGCGCCGTCGAGCTTCGCGCGGGCCCCGTCGCGACGCCGCTGGACGCTCTACGCGGCGGCCGGCGCCATCGCGGCGGCCGCCGCCGGACCGTGGGTCGTGGTCGCGCTGCTCGGCTGCGGAGCGATCGAGATCGCGCTGTCGGGGGCGCGGATCGCGACCCCGCCGGCGATGGTGGCGCTGCCGTTCGCGGTCGCGACCGTTCCGGCGCTCGCCTGGACCGCCTTCAAGGTCGGCGCGCTGTCCTACGGCGGCGGCTTCGTGATCGTGCCGCTGATGCAGCACGACGCGGTCGCCAACGGCTGGCTGACCGCCGGGCGCTTCCTGGACGCGGTCGCGCTCGGTCAGATCACGCCGGGCCCGGTCACGCACACCGTGTCGGCGGTCGGCTACGCGGCGGCCGGCGTCGGCGGCGGGTTGCTGGCCGCGGCGGTCGCGTTCGCGCCGTCGTTCGCGTTCGTGCTCGCGGGGGCGGGGCGGCTCGGCGCGCTACGCGCCGGCCGGCGACCGCGGGCGCTCCTGGACGGCGCCGGCCCGGCGGCGATCGGGGCGATCGCGGGCGCGGCGATCGCGCTGGCGCGGCTGCTGGGGCAGCCGTGGCAGGCCGCGGTGGCGGCCCTGGCGGTCGTGCTCCTGTTCGCCGCGCGCCGCGGGGTCGTGCTCACCCTGCTGGCGGGTGCCGCCGCGGGCCTGCTGTGCGGCGTCGCCCTCGGGCTCAGCGTCCCCGGCGGCTGAGCACGAACCCGAGGATCACGTCCAGGCCCGGGCCGTCGATCCAGGCGATGATGTCGGCCGCCGGGATGGTGAGCGGCTCCTGGGGGACGGCCGCCAGACGCTGCTGCGCGAAGCCCTCGGCCATCGCGTCGAGCATCGCCGGCGGCCGGCGGCGCGCCGCCCGGGACGCCTCGGCCTCGACGAGCAGCCGGCGGGCGATCTTGAGCCGCTGCTCGGCGGCGTCGGCGGCGCCCGGCGTGTCGAGCACGCCGACCACGCGGTCGTCGTCGACCGCGTACAGGCCCGCGTCGGGCTCCCATCGGTAGCCGTGCACTCCCACAGCCTGCTTAACGGCCGTGGAGCCGCGAGCTGCCAACATTCCCGCCGCCGGGGTGGACGACGGTCAGGCGGGATCGATCTCGCGCAGCGTCCCGGTCTCCGGGTCGAAGATCAGCCCGCGGATGTGCTCGCGCGCGGTGAGCTCGCGGCTGGCGCGCAGGCGGGCGAGGCTGTGGCGCAGCGTCGCCTCGATGTCGTCGAAGGCGCCCAAGCGCCAGCTGGGGAGGACGCCGTCGGCGGCGAGCTGCTGCGCGTAGGCGTCCTCGGACGCGCCGTGCAGGCCGCAGCCCTCGTGCATCACGACCACGATCTCGTCCGTGCCGAGCAGCCGCTGGGAGACGCTCAGCGAGCGGATCGCATCGTCGGTGGCGAGACCGCCGGCGTTGCGGATGATGTGCGCGTCGCCGCGCTCGAGCCCCAGCATCGGGAACAGGTCCAGCCGGGTGTCCATGCACGCCAGCACGGCGACCCTGCGGCGCGGGCGGGGGTCGCCTCCGGGGGCGGCCAGCTCGGCGGCGCGGCTGGCGGCGATGGCGAGCATGTGGTCGACGTTGGGCATCCCGGCCGCGCAAGCTAGCGGCTCACGCGTGGGAGAGCTGGACGAGTGGGACGCCGGCGAGCCGGTCCGCGTGCACGACCGGGCGCGCCGGCTGATGCTGGCGGTGATCCAGTCCGCGGTGCCGATCGCCTGGGCGGCCGATCTGCTCGCCCATGA
>JAXDHL010000305.1:0-3067 GCA_034664525.1 Solirubrobacteraceae bacterium | reverse complement strand
ATCGCCTCGGCCGCCATCCCGGCCGGCGCCGCTGCGTCACGGCCGGCGGCGCCGACGAGGACCACCGACGCGAGCTCGACCCAGCCCGCCCGGACGACCGCCTCCGCCAGCCGGCGGGTGTCGGGCGGGGACGGGATGTGGTGGGCCTCCGGCATGCGCAGGCCGAGGACGATCCCCGCTGTCGTGAGCGGGCTCGTCGACAGGCGGGGAGCGCCGGCGGCGATGACGGCCACGGTGGTGGAGGCGCGGCCCACGTCGGCGACGACCGCCTCGTCGAGCCCGGACAGGTGCGCGGCCCCGCGCACGGCCGCCGCCGGCGCGCCGCGCAGCGTCAGGACGGGGCTGCTGACGGCCACCTCCCGCGCCAGCAGCGTGCCGTCGGTGCGGGCGACGAACCCCGTCGCGTCGACCCCGGCCGCCGCGACGCCCTCCCAGATCTCCCGGTCGGCGCGTCCGGCCGCGCCCGTCAGCGCGGCATTGAGGACGGTCGCGTTCTCGCGCTCGATCAGGCCCAGCGTGCCGAGGTCCTGGCTGAGGCTGATCGCGAGCCCCACGCCCGCCTCGCGGCGCACGATCTCCGCCGCCTCGAGCTCCTGCTCGCCGGCGATCGGCGAGAACACGCCGGTGATCGCGACCGCCGGCGCGTCGCCGAGGTCCGCGGCGAACCGCCGTACGGCCTCGGCGTCGAGCGGCACCGTCGCGCCCGAGTACGGGTCCGGGTCGCCGGGGACGACCGCGATCGCGGCCGCCACCGCGCGGGCCAGCGCGCGGGGCCACGAGGCGAGCGGCGGCACGCCGAGGGTCATCGGCGCGCCGATGCGCAGGATGGCGACCCGTCCCAGCGCGCCCTCGGCGTCGACCTGCGGGCCGTCGGTCACGAGCATCACCTGCCCGACGCGGCCCGGCTCGGCGCCGCCGAGCGCCCGGCGCACGAGCCCGCTGACCGCCACCTCCGGCGGGCTCGGCTCGGCGGCCTTCCCGACCGTGGCGCCGCGGGCATCGAGCACCACGGCGTGCGAACCGCCACCGCCCACGGCGAGCCCGAGCCGGAGATCAGGCGAGGGCATCGCGGAGGTCGATGTCGTACCCGAACGCCGCCGGCCCGACGAGCGGCTGCGCGGCGGGCGATCGCCAGGTCGCGTCCGCCGGCGCGACGACGACGGCCACGCGCGCACCGAGCCGCAGCAGCTCGGTCGGGATCGGGGTCCCCGTGTCCGTCGCCAGGACGCAGATGAGGTCGGGCACGGCGGCGCGTGCCGCGCCGTCCTCGAGCGCCAGCAGGTACTCGCTCTGCAGCTCGAGGCGCACGCGCCGGCCCCGGTCGCCGTCGGTGCCGGCGACGGTCGCGGAGGCCTCCGCCCGGCCGTCGCGCGACCGGCGCTCGAGCTCGACGACGACGCCGCGCACGAGGATCGTGCCGCCGAGCGCGTCCGACAGCGCCTCGGCGCGCTCGTCGGTGGCGGCCGCGGCAAGTGCGCGGCCGAGGCCGATCGCACGTGAAAGCGACCCGGTGATCGCCGTGTCGGCCACCCGGCGGCTCGGCAGGCAGCACAGCGCCACGGCGCAGCAGCCGCCGAGCTCGCCCGCGCAGGAGCGGGCGAGCCGATCCAGGCGGCCGTCGTCCTGCGTCTCGATCACGATCGTGGTGCCGCGGCCGTCGGTGACGACGGCCGGGCAGGCAGAGACGCCGGCGAGCATCATCGCCTGCTGCTGGAGCGCGGGGAACGCGCGCCCCATGCCGTCGGCGTCGACGATCGGCAGCCGCAGCCGAGCCGCCCACGCGACGGCCAGCAGCCCGTTGGCGCCGGCGACCTCGAAGCTCATCAGCGCGTGCACCGTGGCGCCCATCAGGCGCTCCACCTCGTCGCGCAGGATTCCGCCCTCGGCGCCGCTCCAGACCCGTTCGCCGGCGATCGTCGGGGACCCGACCAGGCCGCACGGCATCACCAGGCCGTCGCCGTCGAGGTCCGCGGGGTCGAGGACCTCGACCGCGCCGTACGTGCACACCGCGTGCCGCGCCATCGTGAGCGACAGCCACACGTCGGTGCTGCCGCCGGCGGCGAGCACGCCGCTGCCGTCCGCCAGGAAGGGAAGGTTGGTGTCGTCGATCCGGACGTCCGGAGGGTGACACCGATGACCACCCTCGGCCAGCTCCTGGCCTCTCCGATGTTGGCCCCCGACCTCGGCTACCTCACGCGACCGCGGGTGGATCCGCCGGTGCGGGGCGTCGCGCTGATCGAGGAGCTGGGGGACATGGAGCGCATCCCCGAGCGGGCGGTGGTGCTGCTCACCCGCGGCGTGTCCGCCCACGTCGGCACGTATCGCTTCGACGTCGTGCTCCGGCTCGCGCGCAGTCGCGAAGCGGCGGCCGTCGTCGTCTCGGGCGTCGACGCGACGCGCATCACCCCGACATCGGCGGCGATCGCCGACCGCTCGGGAACCGCGATCCTCGGAGCACGAGCCGGCGCCGACCTCGCGGAGCTGGCGATCGCCATCGCGCGCGTGCTGGCCGGCGACGGCGGGCTCGCGCTGCTGCGGGCGCACGCCGCCGTGCGCACGATCGCCGCGCATCCCGCCGATGGTGACGACGCCGCGCTGGTGCGGCGGGCGGGCTCGGCGCTCGGCGTTCCGCTGGAGCTCGTGAGCACCGAGCCCGATGCCGGCGCCGCCAGCGCGCGGATCACCGCCGACGATCATCCGGCCTGGGTGACCGCCGCCCCGCAGGACGGTGACATGAAGCTCGCGCTGGAGGTCGTCCTGCACACGATCGCTGCCTCGATCGCGGATGCCGTCGCCCGGCGCGACCGGGCCGAGGACATCCCGATCCAGTCCGTCTCGGAGGCGCTCGCCGAGCTGCTGGTGGCCGGACAGGCGCAGCGACCCGCCGTGGTGCAGCGCACGCGGGCGCTCGGCGTCCGGATCGACGGCTGGCACGTCGCCGTGCGCGTGGAGCTCGACGACCTGTCCGGCGCGCCCACCCCGGTGGGGGACGGCGCGCTCGCCGGCCGCGCGCTGGTGCTGACCGCCCTGCGCGCGCTGCGACAGGCCGGGGCGACCTGGTACAGCA